>JAFTBX010000118.1 GCA_017455005.1 Lachnospiraceae bacterium
CGGAGCCGGTCGTGCTGCCGGTCCGCATCCCTAACTTCCTGCTGAACGGATCCGAGGGTATCGCGGTCGGCATGACGACCTCCACGCCCTGCCATAACTTAAGTGAGCTCTGCGATCTCTGCTCCGCATATGTCGAAGATCCGGAGATGAGTCTCGACGCCATGCTTGCGATCATGCCCGGACCGGACTTTCCGACAGGCGGCATTATCAGCAATAAGTCAGAGCTCAAGTCGATCTATGAAACCGGCTCCGGCAAGCTCAAGCTCAGAGGCAGACTGGAGTTTCAGCCGGCCAAAAAGCGCGGCGAGAAGGATAAGCTCGTCGTCACCGAGATCCCTTATACGATGATCGGACAGGGTATCGGCAAGTTTATGCAGGATACGGCAGATCTTGTTGAGGCCAAGAAGCTTCCGGAGATCACCGATATCGGCAATGCATCCGACGCTTCCGGCATCAGCATCTTCATGGAACTGAAGAAGGACGCCGACATTGAGCGCATTAAAAACATCCTTTATAAGAAAACGCGTCTGGAGGACACCTTCGGCGTCAACATGCTTGCGATCTCTGACGGAAGACCCGAGGTCATGACCTTAAAGGGCATCCTGGCATCCTGGCTTAAGTTCCAGCATGAGATCCTGGAGCGCAAATACAAGGTGCTCCTTGAGAAGGAAGAAGACCGCAGGGAGATCCAGGAAGGCCTGATCACTGCCTGCAACATTATTGACCTTGTGATCGCAGTCATCCGCGGTTCCAAGAACCGTAAGGACGCTGAAAACTGCCTGACCAAGGGCGATACCTCGGGCGTCAGCTTCAAGGATAAGTCCCTGGAGGAAGACGCGAAGCACCTTCGCTTTACCGACCGCCAGGCAAAGGCGATCCTCGAGATGCAGCTCTATAAGCTGATCGGTCTCGAGATCGTCGAGCTGGAGAAGGCTTACAAGGCCACAATGAAAGCAATCAAGGAGTACAAGGCCATCATCAGCGGCAGGGCGAAGAGAGACGAACTGATCAAGGCAGACCTTGCGGATATCAAGGAAAAGTACGGCTATGCGCGCCGCACGGTGATCGAAGACAGCGCCGAGGCGGTTGTTGTCGAAGCGCCGGTCGAGGCTGTGCCGTGCGTCTTTACGATGGACCGCATGGGCTACTGCAAGCTTATCGATAAGGCCTTATATGAGAAAAACCGTGAGACCGTCGATACCGAGAGCCGCTACGTGCTCGAGACTTTGAACAGCGGCCACATCCTGTTCTTTACCGATAAGGGCAACATGTACCAGCTGAAGTGCCAGGATGTGCCGCTCAAGAAGGTCAAGGACAAGGGCGTCCCTGTCGATAACATAACGAAGTACAAGGCGTCGGAAGAGGAGATCCTTTACATCATTACGAAGGAAGACCTGAAGGATATGAACCTGCTCTTCCTGACAAAGGAAGGTATGGTGAAGCAGGTTCCGGCAGAGGAGTTCGATACCAACAACCGCCAGGTGGCCTCCACCAAGCTGGCAGACGATGACAGCGTCGTTACGATCCTTCCGGTCACGGAGATCGGCATGAACACGGTCGTGATCTGGACAAAGGACGGATACTTCCTGCGCTTTGCGCTGGATGACGTGCCGATCTTAAAGAAGGCGACCAAGGGCGTGAAGGGTATCAAGCTCCATAAGGGAGATGAGGCCGACGGCATGAAGATCGTGGACTCCGATGCCTTTGTAAAGTACGGAAAGAAAGAAGTTAAGCTCAACACGCTCAAGACCGCGCTGCGCGGCGGGGCCGGCACCAAACAGAAAAACACCTGATGAAAATGCTTAACAAGCACGTTTCACGGTGGTATGATGGATGAGGGGGAAGATGCCGGTTCTGTCAATGCAGGCTGCCGGTGATACAAAGCTTTATGAAAGGGACAAACATATGAAGAAAGAAGATGCTGCAGTAACCAGGCTTTACGATCTGGAGCATACGATCGCGGCGCCGCTTCTCGAAGGCGTCACCTATCCCTGGGAGGCTCTCCCCGAGATCAAGGCATATATCTTAAAGGCGGGCGCGCTCCTTCCGGAAGAGGACTATCTGCATCCCGCAGAGGATGTCTGGATCCATAAGACTGCCAAGGTTTTCCCGTCCGCGTATATCGCGGGACCGTGCATCATCGGCGCAGGCACGGAGGTCAGGCACTGCGCGTTTATCCGCGGTTCGACGCTGGTCGGCGAGAACTGCGTCGTCGGCAACTCCACGGAGCTCAAGAACGTCATCCTTTTTGATAACGTCCAGGTTCCGCATTATAACTACATCGGCGATTCGATCCTCGGCTACAAGGCGCATACCGGTGCAGGCAGCATTACCAGCAATGTCAAGAGCGACAAGAAGCTGGTCAAGGTACACTTTGAAGACGGCGACGTCGAGACAGGACTCAAGAAGTTCGGCGCCATGATCGGCGACCGCGTCGAGGTCGGCTGCGGTTCCGTGCTCAACCCGGGCACCGTCATCGGCAGGGATACGAACGTTTATCCGCTTTCGAGCGTGCGCGAGGCAGTTGACGCCAACTCGATCTATAAAAAGCGCGGAGAGGTCGCGGAAAAAGGCGGGCTGACAGACTGATCCCGACGGCTGCGTCAACGGCCGGAACTGACATGTGTTCTACCACTTTAACCATTTATAAAACAGGAAAGGCGGTTCACTATGAACAAACTTTATGACAATGTTTTCGAGTTCACGCATCCTTTGATCCAGCATAAGATCACGATCCTCAGAGACAAGCACACCGGCACCAACGAGTTCCGCAGTGTTGTCGAGGAGCTTGGCATGCTTATGGGATATGAGGCACTGGCAGATCTTCCGCTGGAGGATATCGAGATCGAGACGCCGATCGAGCATTGCAAGAGCCCTGTGCTTTCCGGCAGAAAGCTCGCGATCGTTCCGATCCTCAGAGCCGGACTCGGCATGGTTCCGGGCATCCTGGCACTGACTCCTTCCGCAAAGGTCGGACATATCGGCATGTACCGCGATGAAGATACACATGAACCGCACGAGTATTTCTGCAAGCTGCCGAAGCCGATCGACCAGCGTACGATCGTTGTGACCGACCCGATGCTTGCGACCGGCGGCTCCGCCGTTGACGCAGTCGACATGATCAAGCAAAAGGGCGGCAAGAAGATTAAGTTCATCTGCATCATTGCAGCTCCGGAAGGCATCGAGAAGTTCCATACGGCTCATCCGGATGTCGAGCTTTACATCGGCCATGTAGACCGTGAGCTTAACGCGAACGCTTACATCTGCCCGGGTCTCGGCGATGCGGGCGACCGTATCTTCGGCACAAAGTAATCGAAAGAGTATATAACCGGCCAGGGCGCGTCTATCAGCACCCTGGCCTTTTGAGATTCACATTATCAGACAGGCACGTGCCTGAACCGGAGACAGGAGCATAAGATGGTTAATAAATATATCATGGCACTTGATCAGGGCACGACCAGTTCACGCTGCATCCTCTTTGACCATGAGGGACGTATCGTGACTTCGGTGCAGCAGGAGTTTCCGCAGATCTTTCCGCAGCCGGGCTGGGTAGAGCATGACCCGGCGGAGATCCGCGCGACGCAGCTGGGCGTGGCTATGGGAGCGATGCAGAAGATCAATGCTTCGCCGTCGCAGATCGAAGCAATCGGGATCACAAACCAGCGTGAGACGACGGTCGTCTGGGACGCAGCGACAGGCGCTCCGGTCTATAACGCCATTGTCTGGCAATGCCGCCGAACGGCGGACAGGATCGAACAGATGAAGGCAGAAGGCTGGACGGAAAAGGTGCGCGCAAAGACGGGCCTGCTTCCGGATGCGTATTTTTCTGCCAGTAAGATCGCCTGGATCCTGGATAATGTACCCGGTGTGAGAGAACGGGCGGAAAGAGGAGAGCTGCGCTTCGGTACGATCGATACCTGGCTCATCTGGAATCTGACGGACGGCGCGGTCCATGTGACAGACTATACGAACGCGTCCCGAACCATGCTTTTTGATATCCACAGACTCTGCTGGGATGAGGAACTCCTCGGCTACTTCGGGATCCCGATGAGTATGATGCCGGCAGTCGTTCCTTCTTCAGGAATCTTAGGCTATACAGAGAAGTTCGGCGGAAGGATCCCGATCGCGGGCGTGGCAGGAGACCAGCAGGCTGCGCTCTTCGGGCAGTGCGGTTTTAAAGCAGGAGACGTCAAGACGACCTACGGCACCGGCGGGTTCATGCTGCTCAATACCGGCAATGAGCCGGTTATGGCGGACAACGGGCTTTTGACAACGATTGCGGCCACTCTGCCGGCCGGGGATGAGGAGAGCAAAAACAAAGTTCAGTACGCACTCGAAGGAAGCGTTTTTGTCGCGGGAGCTGCGATCCAGTGGCTGAGAGATGAACTGAAGATCGTAGAGAGCGCGCCGGCGTCAGAACGGTGCTGCCTGGAAGTCCCGGACACCGGCGGCGTGTACGTTGTGCCTGCATTTACGGGGATGGGAGCGCCTTACTGGAACTCTGCAGCGAAGGGAAGCATCTTCGGAATCACGAGAGGAACGTCCCGTTCGCATCTGGTACGCGCGACGGTAGAGTCTCTTGCTTATCAGACAGAGGACCTGCTGCAGGCGATGCGCGATGCTTCCGGGATCGATATCCGCGCTCTGCAGGTGGACGGAGGCGCAGCCGCGAACAACTTCCTGATGCAGTTCCAGTCAGATATCTCTGACGCCTGGATCATCCGGCCCGGCTGCATTGAAACAACGGCGCTCGGCGCTGCATATCTCGCCGGACTTGCCGTCGGATACTGGGAGAATGCGGAAGATGTGTTAAAGAACCATACGATCGACAGGGAATTTACACCGCAGATCGGTGCCAAAGAGCGGACAGAAAAACTGCGCGGCTGGAAGCGAGCGGTGCGCGCTGCGCTCAGTTGGGCGGAAGACTAAAAACTCCTGTTTACAAGGTTTTGATTCGATGTTATAATTATGACCCGTAAGCAGATTCGCGACGGTTTTTAACTGATCAGAGTCATGCTGATATACGGGTATGCCGGTGTGGCGGAATGGCAGACGCACATGACTCAAAATCATGCGGGAAACCATGCGGGTTCGAGTCCCGCCACCGGCAGTAAACGAAATACGACGCTATAGCTGTATCCGCGTAGGATAAGGCTGCAGCGTCGTTTTGTTATGTTCAGAACCGGCATCATTTAACCGGTCAAGGCTCCTGATTACGTGTTTTTTTATCCGGATTTTCCGCTTACAGAAGATCCGCGTCTTTCGGGATCTCAAATTCTTCTTCCTTCGTCCGAAACCGCTCTGAGTTTACCAGGTCCTGCGCAAGGAAATCCTCCACATAGTCCCTGAACGCTTCCGAAAGCTCGGTCAGGACGTCGTTTTTCGGCCAGACGAGGAAATACTCCGCGATCTTGGGCGGGTCGGTGATCAGCTTGATCACGATGTGCGGATTGGGCGTGTAGGTCGACTGCGGGAAGATGCAGATGCCGGCGTTCTGCTCCGCGAGCGCGACGGCATTGATATAGTTGGAGGTACGCCCCAGGATCGCGGGAGTGAGCTGCTTTTCACCGAACCACTGCTCAATGGCGCGGACCCGGGAGTGGCGTTCCGGTACGATCAGCGCTTCGGAAGCAAGGTCCTGCAGTGTGACGGACTGTCCGGGCTTGGAGGCGAGGGGATGCTGCTGCGGGATCAGCGCGACCCACGGCTGCTTGCCGAGGGCGAGGCCTTCATAGCGCTCCTGATCAAAGGGGGCGGCGATGACGGCAATGTCGATCTGATGGTGGTTCAACTGGTCGAGGACCTCATCGCTGCCGCCGGAACGGACAGTATAGGTGACGAGCGGGAACTCGTCCTTAAAGCCTGCGATATAACGCGCGAGAAGATAAGGCGCCCGGCCTTCGACGGTGCCGATCCTTAAGTCCCCGCTCAGGGCGTTATCATAGTTAGCGAGCTCCTCACGGGTATGCCGTTCCAGATCCAGGATCTGGCGGGCGCGCTTATAGAGCACCGCGCCGGACGGCGTCAGCGTCAGGCCGTTTTTGCCGCGCTCGAAGAGAATGGTGCCGAGCTCCTCCTCCAGATGTTTGATGCGGCTGCTGAGCGGCGGCTGGCTGATGTTTAAAAGCCTGGAAGCTCTGGAGATGTTGAGCTCTTTTGCGACAACGACAAAGTATTCGAGTGATTTGAAGTCCATAATGCCTCCGGACGATCGTAAAACAATCACCTGAACGCAGCGGCAAGCCTTCGCGTGAAAAGGCCGGGATCACTGCATTCACAGCGAAAGGGGCTGATCCGATAAAGATCAGCCCCCTTGCTAAAAGCATTATGGCATAACGGGCACCAAAAGTCAATATGGGGTCAGGTGCCGCTCGCGCCGTAGTTGGAGAGCACTCTTGCCGATGGGTCGCTGACGTTGCAGCCTTCCCAGTTTTTGTTCGGCATCCAGAAGTCCGCGATCATTTCCGCCTGTCCGGGATAGTACTTTTCAAAGATCTCCCGGTACAGGAGGGATTCCTTGGTAAACGGCATCGCATGCGTGTATTTCCTTCGCTTTTCTTCGTATGCTTCATCCGTATAGACGCTTTCGGCGTATTCCATCAGGTCATCGCGCATGGAGTGTCCGACGGCGTCTGAAAATGCTGCCTTTTCCCGCATAAGGATGCTCTCGGGGATCAGATGATCCTTCTCAAACGCGTGCCGGAGCAGGAATTTCCCGATGCCGTAGCGGTTCATTTTCAGTTCCGGATCGATCGCCATGACATAGTCCGTAAACGCGAGATCACCGAAGGGGACCCGCGCTTCCAGGGAGTGTACGGAGATGCAGCGGTCCGCGCGGAGGACGTCGTACATGTGCAGCTCCCGGATCCTTTTCTGTGCTTCCTTCTGAAAGCTTTCCGCATCCGGCGCAAAATCGGTGTACTTGTAGCCGAAAAGCTCATCCGAGATCTCACCGGTAAGTATGACGCGGATATCCGTATGCTCATGGATCCATTTGCAGACAAGATACATACCGATAGAGGCGCGGACGGTCGTGATGTCATAAGTCCCAAGGGCGGCAATGACGGGTTCAAGCGCCGCGAGCACATCGTCCTTCGTCATGATGACTTCGTGGTGATTGCTGTGGATATAGGAAGCGACGTCACGCGCGTACTTTAAGTCGATGGCGTCCAAATCCATGCCGATGGAAAATGTCTCTAATGGACGGCCGAGCCGCTTTGCCGCGATCCCGCAGACAAGAGAGGAGTCCAGACCGCCGGAAAGCAGGAAGCCAATCGGCGCGTCCGCGTCAAGTCTCGTTTCCACACCGTTGATCAGGAGGTCATGGATGTGGGAACAGATCTCATCGACGTCACCGGTGTGATATTTGCCGGCATCCGCGGCAGCGTCCTTGTAGCAGACAAACTTTCCGTCCTTATAGTAGTGTCCGGGCGGGAAAGGCATGATCTTCTGACAGACGCCTACGAGGTTTTTGGGCTCGGATGCGAAAATGATGGCGCCGTCTTTGTCATAACCGTAGTAAAGAGGCCGGATACCGATCGGGTCTCTGGCGGCGATAAACGATCCGTCCTTTCCGTCGTAGATGACCAGTGCGAACTCCGCGTCCAGGAAGGAAAACATCGAGGTGCCGAGGCGCTCATATAAGGGAAGCAGGATCTCGCAGTCGCTGTCTCCCGCGAAGACGTATCCGAGATCCTCCAGATATACTTTCAGCGGACGGAAGCCGTAGACCTCGCCGTTGCAGACCAGGTAATTGCCATGCAGCTCAAAGGGCTGCATTCCTTCAGGAGTAAGCCCCATGATGGAAAGCCGGTTGAATCCCAGGATCCCTTCTTTTGTTTCGGTGATACAGGTTTGATCTGGTCCTCTGGAAGCCGTTTTCCGCAGCATCTCCTCAAAAAGGGATCTGTCCGCGGAAGGGCTGCAGTATGTGAGAATGGAACACATGGCCGCTTCTCCTTTCGTAATTTTTCCGCGATTATAATTCCGCCCGCAAAGCCTCGTCAAGGCTGTGAGGCATATCGAAAACGTATGGCATGGACTATGAAAAGCGTATGCCGCTAACGATTGACGGAAACCTCGGGCTGTGTTAAACCAATACCAATAAGCAAAGGCGCTTCGGAGGAGATTTTAATCCTGATTTCCCCTCTCCGAGGCGCCTTTAGCTTATCCGGCAGGAGCCGGCAGAAACACATGAAACTGCCGGGCAGCCATTGCCGGATGAAGCATTATCTATAGGAGGATGGAAAAATGAGTACGGTCACAGAGATGTACGGCAGCCTGGTCTTTAACGACAGAGTCATGCGTGAGAGACTTCCCAAGGATGTATATAAAGCGGTGCGGAAGACCATTCAGAACGGGTCGCACCTGGAACTGAATGTAGCAAACAGTGTGGCAGCAGCCATGAAGGAGTGGGCGATCGAACACGGCGCAACGCATTTTACGCACTGGTTCCAGCCGATGACCGGCCTTACGGCGGAAAAGCACGACGGCTTCCTTTCACCGGAACCGGACGGCAGCGTCATCATGGAGTTTTCCGGCAAGGAACTCGTAAAGGGCGAGCCGGACGCGTCTTCCTTCCCGTCAGGAGGATTGAGGGCGACCTTCGAGGCGAGAGGCTATACCGCCTGGGATCCCTCATCACCGGCATTTATCAAGGATGGTTCATTATATATTCCGACTGCTTTCTGCGCGTATACCGGTGAGGCGCTTGATAAGAAGACGCCGCTGCTCCGGTCCATGGAGGCACTCAACAGGGAAGCCGTGAAAATGATGCAGATCCTGGGCTATCCGGACGTGAACAGAGTCCTTGCGACGATCGGTTCCGAGCAGGAGTACTTCCTGATCGACAAGGATCTTTATAAAAAGAGGAAGGACCTGCTTCTGACAGGAAGAACGCTTCTCGGCGCGCCTGCCTCCAAGGGCCAGGAGATGGAAGACCATTACTTCGGCGTTTTAAAGCCCAAGGTCTCCGCGTACATGCATGACCTGGAGGAAGAGCTCTGGAAACTGGGCGTCCCGGTCAAGACCAAGCACAACGAGGTCGCGCCGTCACAGCATGAGCTGGCGCCGGTCTTTGAGACAGCCAACATTGCGGTCGATCACAACCAGCTGACGATGGAAGTTATGAAGAAGGTGGCGGACAAGCATAACTTCGCGTGCCTTCTGCATGAAAAGCCGTTTGAAGGCGTAAACGGATCAGGCAAGCACAACAACTGGTCGCTGCAGACCAACACCGGCATCAACCTGCTGGATCCGGGCAAGCACCCCGCGCAGAACATCCGGTTCCTCGTCTTTCTGCTTGCGACGATCGCCGCTGTGGACGATTACGCGGACCTTCTGAGGCTTTCCGTCGCGACGGCGGGCAACGACCACAGACTCGGCGGCAACGAAGCACCGCCTGCCATTGTTTCCGTATTCATCGGTGATGAACTGACAGAGGTACTGAAGAGCATCGAAGAGGGGACCGCTTTCCACGAAGCCGGTAAGACCTACATGGAGATGGGCGCAAGCGTGCTCGCGGACATTACCAAGGATACGACAGACCGCAACCGTACGTCACCGTTTGCGTTTACAGGCAACAAGTTCGAGTTCCGTATGCCGGGTTCGTCCGCGTCGGTCGCGACGGCCAACATCGTACTCAACACGGCGGTTGCCGAGGAACTGAAGAAGATGTCGGAAAAGCTCGAAGGAAAGACCGTCGGCGAAATGGAGGCGGCTGTCAGAGGGCTTTTGAAGGAAATGATCATAGAGCATAATCGGATCCTCTTCGGCGGCGACGGTTATACGGAAGAGTGGGTACAGGAAGCGGCGAAGAGAGGCCTGGACAACCTGAAGTCCCTTCCGGATGTCATGCCGAGATGGATCTCGGATAAGTGCATCGAACTCTTTACCGGGCACGGGATCTTTACAAAGGTGGAGATCTTCTCCAGATATGAGATCCTGCTCGAAAACTACTCAAAGGCAGTGCATATCGAGTCCCTGACCATGCAGGAGATGGTGCGGAAAGACTTTGTCTCCGGGCTGATTGCCTATATGAAGGCGCTTTCCGAGGAAGCGGCGTTAAAGAAGCAGCTTCTGCCGGATGCTGCCTGCGCCATGGAAAGCAAGGTGATCGGCGCGCTGGATGAGGCATCGTGCAAGCTGGTCACGCTCCTTGACAGGCTGGATCAGGATACGCGTGAAGCGGAGTCGATCCCGGACGCGCTTGAAACGGCAAAATTCTATGAGGCAAATGTCCTGAAGGATATGGCGGAACTGAGGGCTGTCGTGGATGAGGCAGAGGCACTGATCCCGGAAGGCTACCTTCCGTATCCGACCTACGGGGAAATGCTCTTTTCACTGAGATAACAGACATGAACGGCTGAAGACACATATTGCCCCGGATGAGACCTTGTACCCATCCGGGACAATCCTGTTATGTAAATGCTGCGTAAGGATAATGAAATGATGATCAGCAAGGAACAATGGCTCCGTTACGGAGAGATCACGGAGCACGATGCCTGCGGCATCGGCGCCGTTGCGGATATCCGCGGACGCAAAAGCCGCGGCATCGTGGATGACGCACTGAAAATCGTAGAAAAGCTGGAGCACAGGGCGGGTAAAGACGCTCTGGGCGAGACCGGCGACGGCGTAGGCATATTGGTACAGATATGCCATTCTTTTTTTAAGCGCGAAGCTTCAGGCTGCGGGATCACTGTCGGTGAAGCCGGCACATACGCGGTCGGTATGTTCTTCTTTCCGCAGGAGGCGCTTCCGCGCCGTCAGGCACAGAAGATGCTCGAGATCATTTTCAAAAAGAACGGCCTGAAGCTTCTCGGATGGCGCGCGGTTCCGGTCTGTCCGGAGGTCCTGGGTCAGACGGCACTTTCCTGTATGCCCTGCATCCTGCAGTGCTTTGTGGAAAAGCCGGAAGAAACACCAGTGGGGCTCCCGTTTGAGCGGCTTTTGTACCTTGCGAGAAGGGAGTTCGAGCAGTCAAACGACAACACCTATGTCGTAAGTCTCTCCAGCCGTACGATCGTGTATAAGGGCATGTTTCTGGTAGGGCAGCTCAGGAAGTTTTATCCGGATCTTCAGTCAGAGGACTTTCAGTCCGCGATTGCGATGGTCCATTCGCGTTTTTCCACCAACACGACGCCGAGCTGGGAGAGGGCGCATCCGAACCGCTTTATCCTCCATAACGGAGAGATCAACACGATCCGGGGCAATGTGGACCGTATGATCGCGCGTGAAGAAACCATGTCGTCGCCGGTCATGCGCGGCAACATGGACCGGATCTTCCCTGTGATCAGCGCTGCGGGCTCCGACTCCGCGATGCTGGATAACACGGTGGAGTTTCTCGTCATGAACGGGATGGAGCTTCCCTTGGCCATGATGACCCTGATCCCGGAGCCATGGAAGAACGATTACACCATGACCAGGCAGAAAAGGGACCTGTACCGTTACTACGCCACCATGATGGAGCCCTGGGACGGTCCCGCCTCGATCCTGTTTTCGGACGGTGAGGTCATGGGCGCGGTCCTGGACCGCAACGGTCTCAGGCCGTCCAGATACTATCTTATGGACGATGACCGCCTGATCCTTTCCTCAGAGGTCGGCGTACTGGATATCGACGAGAGTCATGTGCTCCGGAAGGACCGGCTCCGTCCCGGCAAGATGCTGCTCGTGGATACCATACGCGGGCAGCTGATCGAGGATGAGGAGATCAAGCAGCGCTACGCCGCGCGGCAGCCGTACGGAGAATGGCTTGACCAGAACCTGGTGCATCTGGCGGACCTTGCAATCCCCAATGTCAGGATCCCGGAGTACACCCAGGAAATGCGGGACCGCCTGTACCGGGCGTTCGGCTATACCTACGAACAGGTGAAAGACAGCATCCTTCCCATGGCCCGCACCGGGCAGGAGGCGACAGCGGCCATGGGCGCGGACGAACCGCTCGCTGTCCTGAGCCGTCAGTATCCGCCGCTCTTTGATTATTTCAAGCAGCAGTTCGCGCAGGTGACGAATCCGCCGATCGACGCGATCCGTGAGGAGTGCGTGACGGATACCACGGTCTACCTCGGAAGGGACGGAAACCTGCTGGAGGAGTGCCCGGAAAACTGCCGGGTCCTGCAGATCAATAACCCGATCCTCACAAGGATGGACCTGATCAAGATCAAGGCAATGAAGAAAGACGGCTTCCATGTGGAGACCGTCTCGCTGCTGTACTATAAGAACACTTCCCTCGAGCGGGCGGTGGAGCGGCTCTTTGTCGAGTGCGACAAAGCATATAAGAAGGGCGCGAATATCGTCATCCTTTCCGACCGCGGCGTTGATGAGAACCACATGGCGATCCCTTCATTCCTGGCGGTTTCCGCGATGGAACAGTACCTGATCCGCACGAAAAAGCGCACGGCGGTATCGATCATCTTAGAGAGCGCGGAACCGCGGGACGTACACCATTTCGCTCTTCTTTTAGGCTACGGCGCGCGGGCGGTCTGTCCGTATCTCGCGCATGAATGTATCGAAGAATGTATTGAGCTCGGACTTCTCGATAAGGACGCGCATACCGCGATCGATGACTATAACAGCGCGATCCTGCACGGGATCGTCAAGATCGCTTCCAAGATGGGCATCTCGACGCTGCAGTCCTACCAGTCGGCACAGATCTTTGAGGCAGTTGGTATCCGGCAGGATGTCATCGACAAGTACTTTACCCATACCGTCAGCCGGATCGGCGGCATCGGTCTCGACGAAATGGGAGAGGCAGTCGAGTACCATCATTCCAGGGCATTTGACCCGCTCGGTCTCGGCGTGGATACAACACTCGACAGTGTCGGCTTCCATAAGCTCAGGGAGGGAAGCCGCTCGGAAGCACATCTTTTTGACGCGGAGACGATCGTGCTGCTGCAGGAAGCAGTTCGTGAGAACGATCCGGATAAGTTCCGGGCATATTCCCGGAGGATCAACTCTGAACGGGCGCCGCAGACACTTCGTTCCCTGCTGGACTTTCAGTATCCTAAAGATGGCGGGATCGACGTCAGTGAGGTTGAAAATGCAGACGCCATCGTCAGGCGTTTCAAGACCGGCGCCATGTCGTACGGTTCCATCTCACAGGAAGCGCATGAATGCCTTGCCGCGGCCATGAACCGCATCGGCGGAAAGTCCAATTCCGGTGAAGGCGGTGAAGCTAAGGAGCGCTACGGGACAGAGCTTGCGAGCGCGATCAAGCAGGTGGCGTCCGGCCGGTTCGGCGTTACAAGTGCCTATCTGTGCTCCGCAAAGGAGATCCAGATCAAGATGGCGCAGGGCGCGAAGCCCGGAGAGGGAGGACATCTGCCAGGGAAAAAAGTCTACCCGTGGATCGCGAAGACCAGGCACTCGACGCCCGGCGTCAGTCTGATAAGTCCGCCGCCGCATCATGATATTTATTCGATCGAGGACCTGGCGCAGCTGATCTTTGATCTGAAAAACGCCAACCGCCGGGCAAGGATCTCCGTCAAACTCGTCTCGGAAGCGGGCGTCGGAACGATCGCCTGCGGCGTCGCGAAAGCGGGCGCGCAGGTGGTGCTGATCTCGGGCTTTGACGGAGGCACCGGCGCGGCGCCGCGAAGTTCGATCCATAACGCGGGACTCCCGTGGGAGCTGGGGCTTGCGGAAGCGCATGACGCGCTGATCAAAAACGGCCTCAGAGAGCGGGTCGTGCTTGAGACAGACGGCAAGCTCCTTACCGGTAAGGATGTCGCGGTCGCGGCAATCCTCGGCGCGGAGGAGTACGGCTTTGCGACAGCGCCGCTCATCGCGATGGGATGCGTGATGATGCGTGTCTGCAACCTGGATACCTGCCCGGCCGGCATTGCGACCCAGAACCCGCTGCTTCGTGAACGCTTCTGTGGAAAGCCGGAATACATTGAGCGCTTCATGTATTTTGTGGCAGAGGAGCTTCGTTCGATCATGGCCAGACTCGGCGTCAGGACCGTGGACGAGCTGGTCGGCAGGCGTTCTCTTCTGAAACTCCGGGACGACTTAAAGGGCGTCTCGGCCGGGACACCGGATGTACCTGGCTTTCTGGGAGACGGCACGGATGAAACCGGACATTTCCGGATGGAGTCTGTCTATCCGTTTGAGCTGGATAAGACTGCGGACATCCGTCTGCTCCTGCCGGCATTTAAAGGAACACTCAAAAACGGCAGGCCGCATACGGAGAGCCTTCGTGTATCCGGGCAGAACCGGACCTTCGGCACGATCCTCGGGTCCGAGATCACGCGGAAATTCGGAGACAGTCTTCCGGATGACACAGCCGTGATCAAAGCAAAGGGCGGCGGCGGACAGTCCTTCGGCGCCTTTATACCCCACGGGATGACGATCCGGCTGGAGGGAGACAGTAACGATTACTTCGGGAAGGGACTTTCCGGCGGCAAGCTCGTCGTCTTTCCGCCCGCGGAAAGCCGTATGGAAGCTTCGGACAATGTCATCATCGGCAATGTTGCGCTGTACGGCGCCACCTCCGGCGAAGCCTATATCTGCGGCAAAGCAGGAGAGCGCTTCTGCGTCAGAAACTCCGGCGCGGAGGCGGTCGCGGAGGGTGTAGGTGATCACGGATGTGAATACATGACCGGCGGCTGTGCCGTCATCCTCGGAGAGACCGGCAAGAACTTTGCCGCGGGCATGTCCGGCGGCATTGCCTATGTCCTGGATAAAAACCATGAACTGTATATGAAGCTCAACAAGGCGCTGGTAAGCATGACGCAGGTCACGGAGAAGGCGGATATCCTGCGGCTCAGGCACCTGATCGAACGGCACGTGGCGGAGACCGGTTCAAAGAAGGGCCGTGAGATACTCGAACACTGGGAAGAGGAGCTTCCGCTCTTTAAGAAGATCCTTCCGGTCGATTACGACCGTATGGTGACCAGGATCTACAGCCTGGAAGAAAAGGGAATGTCAAGAGAGGATGCGGAGCTGGAAGCGTTTGAAAGCGTGCAGAAGGAAGGCTGATCATTATGGGAAAACCGGCAGGGTTTCTGGAATACAAAAGAGTAGAAAATGCGTCCCTGGAGCCTCGTGAGAGGGTCACAAATTACAGGGAGTTCCATCGCGCGCTCACTGCCGCTGCAAGGAAAGAGCAGGGCGCAAGGTGTATGAACTGCGGCGTGCCGTTCTGCCAGTCTGACTACGGATGTCCGCTTCACAACCTGATCCCCGAGTGGAATGATCAGGTCTATACGGGCAATCTCGGGCATGCCCTTTCGCGGCTTTTAAAGACCAACAACTTTCCGGAGTTTACCGGACGGGTCTGCCCGGCGCTTTGCGAAAACGCCTGTGTCTGCGGTATACATGATGATCCGGTGACGGTCAGGGAAAATGAACTCTTTATCATTGAAAATGCCTGGAATGAAGGACTGATGCTGCCGATGGCACCGGCAGCTCGAAGCGGAAGAAAAGTCGCTGTCGCAGGCTCCGGTCCGGCAGGACTTGCCGCCGCGGATGAACTCAACAGGCGCGGGCATCTGGTTACGGTTTATGAGCGCGATGACCGTCCGGGGGGACTTCTGATGTACGGCATTCCCGGGATGAAGCTGGATAAATCCATTGTTTTGCGCCGCATCGAAAAGATGAAGGCAGAAGGCATCCGCTTTATCTGCGGTACGGAGGTCGGACGGGACATCTCCGGCATCAGCCTTCGCAATGAGTACGACGCCGTGATCCTAAGCTGCGGCGCGAGGAAAGCGAGAAAACTTGCGGCAGACGCGCTAAGACCCCGGGGAGTAGTGGATGCGCTCGATTATCTGACCGCGTCCGCAAAATCGCTCCTGTCAGGCGGGACCAATACGCTCAGTGCCGAAGGAAAATGCGTCATCGTCGTCGGTAACGGAGATACGGCGTCGGACTGTGTCGCCACGGCACTGCGCCAGGGCGCCGCGCATCTGATCCAGCTCGTCCGTAAACCCAAAAAAGAAGCTGCCGGACGCTGCTGGCCGCATACGGCATGGCGAAATCGTGAAGACTATGCAAGCGAAGAAGCCGCCGCGGTTTTCGGTCATGATATCCGCATGTATGAAAGCGAGATCAGAGAATACCTGCCGGATGAAAAGGGATGTCTCAAAGGCGTGATCATAAGCAGCGCGGGGGAGAAAAAAGAGATCGAAGCGGACATGGTCATTGTGGCAGCAGGATTTGCGGGCGCGGAGGAAAGCTCCGTAAAAAGCTTCGGACTGGAGCTTGACGCAAAAGGAAGGCTCGGAGACGACGGGTGCCGGACAGCCGATGAAAAGGTCTTTGCCTGCGGCGATATGCGCCGCGGCGCGTCTTTGGTCGTGTGGGCGATCGCGGAGGGAAGGACCTGCGCGAGGGCTGTCGACCGGTATCTGGAAGGCTATACCAATCTGTAAAATAAAACAATCAAGGGAGATCAGGATATGTGTGGAATTGTAGGA
>JAFTBX010000119.1 GCA_017455005.1 Lachnospiraceae bacterium
CAAAACGGACAACTATTATTCGGCTTTGATGCGTGAGATGAAGGCACAAGAGGAGGTGAACAGGATTGTTGAACTTTCTAAAAAGAATACTGACGAAAAAAAGGCAGCGCGAGGAGGAGATCGAACTGCCAAAGCACCTGACGAAGGCAGAACGGAAGGAAATCAGGGAGATCGTAAGAAACGCAAGAAAGAATGATGGCATCCCGAGAACCACACAGCAGACGATACCCTATACAAGGATGTTTCAGGACGGCATCTGCCGCATGGGCAAGCATTATTACACCAAAACAATCGAATACGAGGACATCAATTACCAGCTGTCAACGGATGACGATAAGCGGGCGATGTTTGACGAGTGGTGCGGGTTTTTAAACTTCTTTGACTCCTCGGTGAGTGCACAGTTTTCTTTTTTTAACGAATCGACGGATGAAGAGGAGTTTGAAAAGTCCATTCGCATTCCGCCAAAAAAGGATCTGTTCAACGATGAGCGCAAGGAGTATTCGGGCATCATAAAGACGCACTTTGACGGAAGCAGTAAGGGGCTGACGAAGACGAAGTATATGACCTTCGGAATCGAGGCGGAGAGCATGCGTCAGGCGAAACCGAGACTCAGACACATCGAGATCGATATCCTCAACAACTTCCGCAGGATCGGTGTGCGTGCGAGAACCCTGAACGGCTACGAGCGCTTGAAGCTCATGCACGACATGCTGCACACGGGAACGAAGGAGAAGTTCAGGTTCGACTGGAACTGGCTCGTCGGAAGCGGTCTTTCCACGAAGGACTTTATCGCCCCGACCTCGTTTAAGTTTGATAACGGCAAGTATTTCGAGATGGGCGGCCAGCTCTGCGCGATGTCCTTCCTTTCGATCACGGCCTCTGACTTATCCGACCAGCTTTTGAGGGACTTCCTTGAGATGGATTCGTCGCAGATCGTGACGATGCATGTCCGCAGCGTGGATCAGACGAAAGCCATTAAGGATGTGAAGCGCACGATCACGGAACTCGACCGTTCCAAGATCGAGGAGCAGAAGAAGGCGGTGCGCGCGGGCTATGACATGGATATCATCCCGTCTGACCTTGCCACCTATGGGCGTGACGCCAAAAACCTGTTAAAGGAGCTGCAGAGCCAGAATGAGCGGATGTTCCTTGTGACGTTCCTGATCATGAACACGGGCAGGACGAAGCAGGAGCTGGAAAACAACATCTTCCTCGCGTCTTCTATCGCGCAGAAACACAACTGTGACTTGAAGCGTCTGGATTACCAACAGGAGCAGGGACTGGTGTCTTCCCTTCCGCTTGCCTACAACGAGGTGGAGATCGAGCGCGCGCTCACAACATCGAGCACCGCCATCTTCATTCCGTTTACCACGCAGGAGCTCTTCCAGAAAGAAGGCGAGCCGTTGTATTGCGGTGTAAATGCCTTAAGCGGCAATCTCATCATGGTAGACCGCAAGCAGCTGAAGAATCCGAACGGTTTGATCCTGGGTACACCCGGTTCCGGTAAATCCTTTGCGGCGAAGCGGGAGATTGCGAACTGTGTGCTCTTGACGGATGATGACGTGATCATCTGTGATCCGGAAGCGGAATATCTGGCGCTTGTCGACCGCTTCCACGGTCAGGTCATCAAGATTTCGCCGACCGGCACGCAGTATATCAATCCCATGGACATCAA
>JAFTBX010000120.1 GCA_017455005.1 Lachnospiraceae bacterium
GATCAGCCTGGACCTGAGCTGGGTGGCGTTTCCCGTAACTGAAGTCCTCGTGACGATCGTCGGAGGCATCATGTATCTCCGTCAGGTGCGTCGGTGGAACAAGGAAACTGAAGCGGCAGGGAACTGATCTTCATACTGCCGGGTCGGAAGGCCGATGCCGGAGAATGCATCAACGCTCTTCGGCGTTTTCTTTGAGACAGTTTACGAAGGCGCGGACGGCGGGCGTCATGTGCTTTAAAGACGGTACGGAGAGTCCCATCTTGCGGTGAAAGTCTTCATCGAATTCCTTTTTGACAATCTCACAGTGCATGTACTTGGCTGTTTCCGCTGAGATCAGGGAAACACCGAGTCCGCATTCCACAGGCCGAGAGCGGCAAGATCGCTCGCGGTCTCATACTTGACGTTGAGCTTCAGTTTATGCTTCTGGGCGACCAGGTCATAATTATCCGAGTAGGAGTTTACCGGCATGATAAAGTCCAGACCCGAAAGACGCTTGACCGGAACTTTATCGAAAGCGCATAATGGATGATCCGGCGGCAGGATCAGGCAGACCGGGTCATCGAACAGCGGAATGAAGTCAAAGCTTTTGAGCGTGGGCGCGGCGTGAAAGGCGATATCGTAGAGGCCGTTCTGCAGGCCGCTTAAGACATCATCCTGGAGACCTTCGATGAGATCGATCCGGATCGCCGGGTACAGACGTGAAAAGCGCTTTACCGCCTTCGGCACGTAATCGATCATCATGCTGGCGGTGGCGCCGATGCGGATCGTACCGCTCATGAGGCCGTTCAGGGACTGGACCATACTGCCGAGGTCATCCTCGTTCTTTACGATCTGGTTGCAGTAGTAAAGGACGGCCTTGCCGTTTTCCGTGAGCGTGCAGGCGTCTCGGGTGCGGTTCAGCAGTGAAAATCCAAACTCCTGCTCGAGGGAGCTGATCATGTGGCTGATGCCGGGCTGAGAGTATTCGAGCGCCGCAGCGGCCTTTGTGAGACTGCCGAGTTCAGCGACTTTGACGAATGCTTTATACTTTGTAATAGACATATCTTACCCCTTTCCGATGCTGACATCATAGCACAGAATCCTGTAGTAAAAATAGAAAATTTCGGAAATTGAATGACAGACATTCGGTTTTTGAAAGCGCAATTATGTAAAATGCATAGATTTGCGTGGTTTTGTAAAAATACATGCGAAGTACACGGACACATTCATTTTCTGAATATTAACCATTCGTTTTGTGGACTTTCGAATGACTGAAAAGTCTGTTATGATGCATGTGTAAGAAATGAGGGCGAACTGCCGGAAGGCAGCAGACGACCCCGGATCCTGTAAATCACCCGGGTGGGTAGCGGACATTTTACCGCTGATCCGATAGGTTGAAAGCAGGACCGATGCAGCGGCGGGCTGCAAACAGGCGGCCGGGCATCATGAATCAGTTTACACATCAACACAATATTTATAAAAAGGAGAAGAGTATCATGGCACTGACAGTTGATGAGCGCATCGCGAAGGCGAGAGCAGCAGTCGAAGCAATCAAGGATTATGATCAGGCACAGGTAGACAAGCTTGTCTTTGAGGCTGCCAAGATCATCTATAAGCACGCTGAGGAGCTTGCTAAGGAAGCAGTCGAAGAGACCGGCCTTGGCTTCTACGCAGAT
The DNA here is from genome assembly GCA_017455005.1 of Lachnospiraceae bacterium. GTDB lineage: Bacteria > Bacillota > Clostridia > Lachnospirales > Lachnospiraceae > Avilachnospira. The sequence goes on from JAFTBX010000120.1 coordinate 1,656, forward strand.
AAGGTTGCGAAGAACACCGACACCCCGGCACATTTCTGGGATTATCTGAAGGACAAGAAGTCCGTCGGTATCATCAATGAGGATCCGGAGCAGGGGCTCATGGAGATCGCTCATCCGATCGGCGTTATCGCTGCAATCACTCCTGCAACCAACCCGAACGTAACTCCGCTCGGCAACTTCATGCACATCGTTAAGGGTAAGAACGCTATGATCGTCTGCCCGGCTCCGAGAGCTAAGAAGTCCTCTACCCATACCATCAACCTGATCCGTGAAGCACTGAAGAAGTGCGGTGCTCCGGAAGATCTGGCTCAGATCATTGAAGAGCCGACCATCCCGCTTTCCGCAGAGCTTATGCTGAAGGCTGACCTGATCATCGCGACCGGCTCCTTCGGTCTGACCAAGGCAGCTTACAGCTCAGGCACTCCGGCATACGGCGTAGGCCCGGGCAACCCGCCTGTTATCCTTGACAGAGACTTCGATCTCGACAAGGCTGCTGAGCTTTCCGTTGAAGCAATTGGTTCCGATAACGGTATCCTTTGCGACGGCGAGAACCTGTTCCTGTATCCGGAAGAGAAGGAAGCTGACGTTATGGCAGCATTCCGCAGGGCAGGCATCGTTGTATTCGACGATCCGGCTGACGTTGACAAGTTCCGCAAGGTCATCTTCATGGAAAACGGCAAGGCTGATCCGGAGCTCGTCGGTAAGGATGCACCAGTCATCGCTAAGGCTGCAGGCTTCGACATCCCGGCTGACACCAAGGTTCTTGCACTGAAGGTCGAGCATATCGGTTCCGCTGACATCCTGAACGAGGAGATCCTTGGACCAATCACCACCATGAAGAGCTACGATACCTTTGAGAATGCTGTAGATATGGCTATCCGCAACATGGAAGAGTCCGGTGGTATCGGCCACAGCGCAGGTATCTTCTCCAACAACCAGGAGCACATCCGTTACTACTGCGAGCGTATCCCGGTATCCAGAGTCCTGATCAACCAGCCGACTCCGTACGCTTGGGGCCCGGCTAACAACGCTCTGTCACCGGCAGTTTCCGAAGGCTGTGGAAGCTGGGGCAACAACATCCTTGCAGGCAACGTTGACTACATCCATATGATCAACGTATCCAAGGCTGTTACCCTGCTTGACAAGCCGCTTCCGGACGCAGCAGCAATGTTCGCGGACTAATAACTATAAAAACTATCCTTTCAAAGCCCCCGCGGCCTGGGCAATGGCCGCCCTACTTTAATTCAAACTGCCGTCCGCTTCCCCTTTCCGCGGGCGGCAGCAAGATGATATAAACCTTTTTAGCTTATTAATTTCATTTCAGGAGGAAAATCCCATGATTGGTGAGAAGGTAGTTCTCAGAACAAGAATGTCCGCAGGTGATGCTCATTACGCTGGTGAGCTGGTTGAAGGTGCACACATCGTTACTGCTTGGGGCGATGTAGGAACCGAGCTTGCTATCCGTCTTTTCGGCGATGAGTCCCTGTTCCTTGGTTAGTCCGAGGTTCGTTATACCGCTCCGGTATACGCTGGTGACTTCATGGAGTATTCAGGATACATCGAGAAGGTCGGCAACACTTCCTTCACCTGCCACTTCGAAGCACACAAGGTCATCGAGCTTGCTCGCGGCGAGAAGGACGGTCTTGCTGATTCCGCAGCAAACGTACTGGCTGAGCCGGTTCTTTGCGCATATGGTACCGGTACTCTGGTTGTTAAGAAGGAGTATCAGAGACCTGAGTTCGCAGATCCGAAGTTCCAGGTTCGTTAATCTGAATTATTCAGATATAAGCCCCTGTATGGCCCTGAGGTACCATGCAGGGGTTTTCATTTGCTCTGAATGAGGTCAGCCGGGATTGCAATGAAAAACCGGGCGTGATATGCTGTTAAAAGCAGGCAGTCATATGAGGATTTATGATAAAGCGGGGAGGCATCATGGATTATATCGGACTGAAGGGAAGAAAAGAAGTTGAAGTGACAGACGCCAACACGGCAAGGGCGCTGAGCCCGGATCTGGCGCCGGTTTTTTCCACGCCTGATCTGCTGGCGCTGATCGAAGATACCTGCCGGGGTGTGGTGGCACCGTACCTTGATGAAGATCAGAGTACGGTCGGGACAAAAGTACTGCTGGAACACATGTCCGCGACGCCGGTCGGCATGAAGGTATGGTGTGAAGCGGAGATCATCGAGGCAGAGGGAAAGCGGTTTTTGTTCAGCGTCGAAGCATTTGATGAAGCCGGCAAGGTGGCGGACTGTAAACACGAACGCTACATTATCAGAAACGAGAGCTTCATTAACAGGGCCAATCAGAAACTGCTGGACGCCAGGGAAGCCGCCGTCCGCATGATGTAAAAGATAACAGCCGGATATTCAGGTTTTGAATCATGAAAGTGATTGCTGAATACCTCGGCTGTTTATATTTTAGTACAATAAAACATATAAGCTGCCGGCGTGTAAGGCACGATCCGCCGGGCGGCTTAGGCATATTTGGTAAGTAAAGAAAAACGGTAGAAGCATACATTTTGTGAAACGAGGAGGAAGATCATGGCTATCGGAATGGAAGGAAGACAGTACGGCTATCTGCACAGAGGAAACGACAACGTATTTATCCGCAACATCCCCAACCAGCAGGTGGGCGGTTACGGTATCGGTATCGTCTACATTGAGAACGTCAACTATCCGTTCCTTCCGGGCAATGTCGTCAACGCCTGCACATACGACTATCCGGTCCGTATGCGCGCGGTCGAGAACCTGACCAATGACCGTCTCTTCAACAATGACCCGACGATCGTCGACGATATCCTGAAGGCTGCCAGAGACCTGGTGGAAAAGGACGGCTGCCGCGCGATCTGCTCCGCATGCGGTTTCTTCGGAAACTATCATAAGATCGTTTCTGAAGCGCTGGATGTACCGGTAGCGCTTTCATCCCTGGTTCAGATCCCGCTGATCCAGGCTGTCATCAAGCCCAACCAGAAGATCGGTATCCTCACCGCAAGCGGTCCTTCCATGAAGCCGGCGCTGCTTGAAAGTTGCGGCGTTACACGCATGGATAACCTCGTGATCCAGGACACCTCCTTTACTCCGAACTTCGCCAATGCAGTCGTCGATATGAAGGGCTACATGGATAACGAGAAGGCACGCGCAGAGGTCGTCGGCCTTGCCTGCAAGATGGTCGAGGAAAACCCGGATATCGGCGCGATCCTCTTAGAGTGCAGCGATATGCCGCCCTACGCAGCGGATATCCAGGCGGCTGTACAGCTCCCGGTATATGATTTCATTACCCTGATCAACTGGCTTCACAACAGTGTCTGCCAGAAGCCGTATCACGGCTGGATCTGAGCCCTCTTCAAAATCAAATAAGATTGAAAAGACCGGCAGTTTTCGGACTGTCGGTCTTTTCGTAAGCGCCGAAAGGGCACATCGTTATCATAAAAGATGAATAGGACGGATGGAAGATCAGCCGTTCAGGGCCTGCGCCTTTAAGCGCGGGTTTTTGTTGGCGTCGAGAATGCTCTTTACAAGATCCTTGACCTCAGGGCTCATGTCGGCAAAGCTCTTGGCACACAAGCCGAGGTTGCGGTGGACCTCCTCTTCGAACTCGACAAAGCGGATCGTGTCGGGGAGCAGCGGCTTCATCAGGTTTGACACGGGATAGACGCCCATGTTGCTGTTGACAAGGGCAATGCCGGCATTGTCGCTTGCGACGTAATGCTTAACCTTCGGCTGGAAGGGCTTGGTCATGACGATCTGCCTCGTGACATCGTCCCAAGCCTCCCTGGACATGATGTAGTCGCAGCCGTTCAGCTGGTCGATGCTGATCTTCTCCTGTTTCGCAAACGGGTGCATTACACTGACCAGCATGCCGAGCGTGTCCTGGAAGAGAGGTTTGAACTCGAATCCCGGCGGCACCAGATCACTCATGAAGGCCAGATCGATCTTGCCCTCAGAGAGGTTCTTCCAAGCGTCCTCATAGCCGGTCTCCTCGATCATGAGCTTGACGTCCGGATGGGTGGAAATGAATCCGGTGATCGCCTTCGGCACATAACGCAGCAGCATGCTGTTGTAGGAACAGATATTGATGGTGGCTACGACAAGGCCGTTTAAGTTGTTGACTTCGTTCTGCAGCTTATCATCCGCGGCGATGACCTGTTTACAGTAGTACAGAACTTTCTCGCCGTTCTTGGTAAGGACGGCGGAGTCCTTGGAACGAACCAGCAGCGGAAAGCCGAACTGCTTTTCCAGCGCGCTGATCATGTGGCTGATGCCGGGCTGGGAGTAGCTTAGCTCCATAGCTGCCTTGGTAATGCTGCCAAGTTCCGCAACACGTATGAACGCGCGGTATTTGGTAAGACTCATAAGAACACCTCCTTGAGACCCGGATGGAGCAATCAAGGGTCAGGCAGCGCAGAAAAACACATCCTTCCGGAGACTTGCGCTGACAATCATATAAATCAGAATTAACATAATTGTATCAAATATGAACGGTACACGTCAATTGTATGAATTAAACAACATAAATCATTGTATTTCTGACAATTCAAGACTTGAATATTTAAACCCGAATTGTAATTAGAAACAATCAGGTGCAAAGGGTAAACTGAAATCACAGAGAAGTAACAAGGGGCGCAGAGCGTCCTGAAGCTCCGGATGGCTGTACATCAGCACGGAGGAATCAACAAGGCAGCAAAAAACTATGAGGAAGGGATGAAAGACTATGCGAGTTACAGAACATCCGATTTTTGAAGATCTCGATACGACAGAGTACGTCAACATCACTGTAGACGGCAAGCCTGTCAAGGCCGTGAAGGGCGAGATGATCCTGGCGGCACTGCTGGCAGAAGGAATCATCATCAACCGTTACACGACCAAGCGCCATGAGCCGAGAGGCCTCTTCTGCGCGATCGGTCAGTGTACCGACTGCATGATGGTAGTAAACGGCATGCCCAATGTCAGAACATGCATCACCCCGGTTGAGGAAGGCATGACAGTTGAGACCCAGAACGGTCTCGGAGAGTGGAGGACAGAAGGATGAAAGAGTATGAGATGATCGTAATCGGCGGCGGCGCTGCAGGTCTTTCCGCAGCGATCGAAGCCAAGCGCCACGGCGTGAACGTCCTCCTGATCGACTCCAACGATAAGGCAGGCGGACAGCTTGTAAAGCAGACTCATAAGTTCTTCGGCGCGAAGATGCACCGTGCCGGTACCAGAGGCTTCAACATCTGCAAGGAACTCCTCAAAGAGAGTGAAGATCTCGGCGTAGAAGTACTTCTGAACGGACTTGTCATGGGTATCTATGACGGTGACACCGTAGCAGTCGATGTAAAGGTAAGCCTGACCGAGCATAAGCTTATGATGCTGAAGGCTAAGAACATCGTTATTTCCACCGGCGCTTCCGAGAATGCAGTCCGCTTCGAGGGATGGACCCTTCCGGGCGTCATGGGCGCAGGCGCCGCACAGACCATGGTCAACTACCGCCATGTTCTTCCGGGCAAGAAGATGCTTATGATCGGTTCCGGTAACGTTGGTCTCATCGTTTCCTACCAGCTGATGCAGGCAGGCGTTGAGATCAAGGGTATCGTCGAAGCACTTCCGAAGATCACCGGATGGCAGGTTCACGCTTCCAAGCTGACGCGTGAAGGTATCCATATTTATACCGGTTACACCATCAAGAAAGCACACGGTACTGACAGAGTTACCGGAGCTACCATCGCTAAGGTCAATCCGGACTGGTCACTGGTATCGGGCAGCGAGATCGAAGTTGACTGTGACTTCATCTGCATCGGTGCAGGTCTGAAGCCTCTTACCGGTCTTGCACACATGGCAGGCTGCGAGCTGATCTACGACAAGGCGCTCGGCGGATGGGCACCGGCTCACAACTACAACATGGAGACCACCAAGAAGGGTATCTATGTTGCAGGTGACGCGACCGGACTGGAAGAGGCAAGTACGGCGATCGAGGAAGGCACCATCGCAGGTGCGGCGATCGCGGAAGCTACCGGCCACTTAAGCGCAGCAGAAGCAGAAGAAAGAAAGGCCGGCGCATGGCGTCGTCTGGCAGACCTTCGTGACGGATTCCACGGCGAAGAGCGTCTGGCAGCGAAGAACAAGCAGCTGGCTGAATACGATAGATTGATGGGGGTCAGAGAGTGATATGAAAGCAGATTCAACCGGTATTCTGACAGTCGAAGAGTTAAAAGAGATCGGGAGATACCCGAGTGAAGAAAGAATGAAGCAGGGACCGATCGCCATTGCAGAGTGCACACAGAACATTCCCTGCAACCCGTGCGAGACTTCATGTCCGTTCCACGCTATCACGATCGGTGAGCGTATCACCAGCCTTCCGGTCGTTGATCCGGCAAAGTGCGTCGGCTGCGCTACCTGCGTGACCGCATGTTCCGGACAGGCGATCTTTATTGTTGACAAATCCTTCTCGGAGGAAGTCGGAACGGTTTCCTTCCCGTATGAGTACCTTGTAAAGTTCAAGAAGGACGATATCGTCAAGTGCGCAAACCGCGCCGGCGAGTACGTCTGTGACGGCAAGGTCAAGAGAGTGGTCCTGACCGCAAAGGCAGACCACTGCTATGTTGTAACTCTGGAAGTGCCGATCAGCATGGTCGACGAAGTACGCAGTGTTTACAGAACCTGGGAGGATTGAAACTATGGCAGAGAGATTTGATGATGATATGCTGGTCTGCCGCTGTGAGGAAGTCACGGTAGGTCAGGTCCGCGAGGCGATCCGCAGAGGCGCCTGCGATGTAACTGATGTAAAGCTCCGCACCCGCGCGGGCATGGGTCTGTGTCAGGGACGTACCTGCGAAGCGCTTGTACAGGCGATCCTGAGACAGGAACTTGGACTTCCGGCCGATAAGACCGGTTACTCCACTCCGAGAACTCCGCAGCGCCCTGTATCCTTCGGAACACTGGGAGGTGACATCGATGAGTAAGGCTTATGACGTAATCGTAATCGGTGCCGGTGCGGTCGGTACCTCCTGTGCATACCATCTGGTAAAGAAGGGCATGTCTGTCGCACTGATTGATATGCGTGACGTTGCGAGAGGATCCTCCAGCCACTGTGACGCTGCGGCACTGCTTTCTGATAAGCAGCCGGGCGTCGATGTAGCGCTTGGTTATGACAGTATCCGTAGATTTCTCGAGCTGCAGGAAGAGCTTTCCAACCCGTTCGATCTTGAGCAGGGCGGATCTCTGACTGTCTGCGAGACCGAAGCCCAGGTTGAGCTCGGCGCAGAGTATGTTAAGGCAATGCAGGCTGACGGATATGATTTCCAGATGCTTGATAAGTATGAGATGAAGCAGAAGGAGCCGTTCCTGGCAGACGACCTTCCGGGCGGTTTCTGGAGCTCCGCATGCTGCTCCCTGAGCCCGTTCAAGCTTTGCTTCGCTTTCGTTGATGAAGTCAAGGGCAAGGGCCTCGATGTCTTCATCCACACTAAGGTTACCAACATTCTTCTCGATGATAAGGGTGCAGTCTGCGGCGTCGACACCGACCAGGGCAGATTCACCGCCAAGAATGTCGTTAACTGCGCAGGCGTATGGTCCGGCAAGGTCTGTGATTATCTCGGACTTTACTTCCCGGTCGAGCCTCGTAACGGCATCATCCTGGTATCCAGCCAGACCGCTCCGATGTGTCACCAGAAGGTACAGGAGTACGGCTACCTGATCACCAAGTTCCAGACCGGATTCAAGCAGGATCCGCTGGTAGAGAAGTACAACGTTACCATGAACATCGAGCCCACCGAGGGCAACAATGTCATTATCGGCGGCAGCCGTAACTTCACCGGCTTCACCGAAGTCGCGGATATCAACGTCATCCGTGCGATTGCAAGACGTGCGATCCGTTTCTTCCCGATCCTGAAGGATATGAACTGCGTACGTGCATATCAGGGCATGCGTCCTTACATGGCAGAGCATCTGCCGGTCATCAGTGCCGTGGACGAGGTTCCGGGTTTCTTCATCGCAGCGGGTCACGAGGGCGACGGTATCGCGCTGGATCCTGTTACCGGTCAGCTGATCTCCGAGCTTGTTGCAGGCGAGAAGCCGCATAAGGACATCTCCGAGTACAGCTACAGCCGTTACAAGGGCAAGGGTCCGAAGGCATAATCAGTATTCAAGACTTTATAGCCGGTATTCAAAAGCGTAATGCTTATACCGGCTATATTTGATGTAAGCTGTATGTGGAAGCAGGCTTAACCACTAATAATTATTGCATTTCAGGAGGATAATATAATGTATAGCAAGGCTGTAATGAAGGGTCTTTATGTTCCGTTGATCACCCCGTTCAACGAGGATCAGAGCATCAACTGGGATGGTCTTTATAAGATGATCGACTATGTCATCGATGGCGGCATCGACGGCATCCTGATCGGCGGCACCACCGGTGAGTATCATATGATGAGCGTCGAAGAGCGCAAGGAACTCATCAAGAAGGGCTGCGAGTACGTTAACGGCAGAGTTCCGGTTATGGCAGGTACCGGTATGACTACCGCGAAGGCTACCATTGAGATGAACAACTATGCTGCAGCATGCGGCGCTAAGTGGGGCCTGGTCCTTCCGCCTTACTATCATTTCACCACTGACGAGAAGATCTACGAGTTCTTCAAGGAGATCGCTGAAGGTTCTGACCTCGGCATCTGCGTTTACTATACTCCGGGTTCCACCAACGTTGAGATGTCCCCGGCCCTGCTTGCAAGGATCGCTCAGATCGAAGGCATCGCAGCCATCAAGGAGACTGTTGATGAGACTCATACCTGGGCTACCTACATGGCGATCAAGGACATCCCGGATGTCAAGGTCGTTGAGGCGAACGAGCCCCTGCTCCTTCCGTCCTTCTCCATCGGTATCGACGCTGCGTTCTCCATCATCTTCAACCTGCTTCCGAAGCAGATGCACGAGATGTATGACAAGATCTTCATCGACAACGATGTCAAGGCGGCAGCAGAGCTCAACAGAAAGTACTATCCGATCTTCGCCATGATGGAAGAAGAACCCTATCCGGGTCCGGTTAAGTGCGCTCTGAACCTGATCGGCATGCCGGCAGGAAGACTGAGAGATCCGCTTCCGGAGACCTCTGAGGATCTGAAGAAC
>JAFTBX010000121.1 GCA_017455005.1 Lachnospiraceae bacterium
TCGGCCGGTCTGCATGTCGCATAAGGCGGTCGGCGATCTCCCTCGAAACGTCAAGATAACAGGAGAGAGGATTTGCATGCGGCAGATTATGTGCTGCTGCCAGAATCCGGCTTTCTAAAAGCAGTGTGAACGCGTCCAGGTAGAGCGCATGCCTTCCTTCGATCAACTCGCGGTAGAGCGGGTGCAGGGCAGCCGGAACCGCAGAGTATGTAAATGCTTTCTCCGCATAGAGCTCTGCGCGAAGTGCCGATGCAGATGTATAATCGGGATTGCTTACTTCTGAAGCGTTATAATCGTCGCCGGTCCGGATGATCGCAACCGGCGTGATCCTCGAGCAGGACCTGCCGGCAGCAGCTTCTTCAGCCTTCAATGCCTGCAGCGCCCGCAGGTACTCGACCGCGAGGATGTTATTGGGCGTGAGTCCTTCGATGCCGTAGGCTTCAGAGAGGGCAGCAGGGTAGGTCATACCCGATGCGAGCAATTCTCGAAGACGCCTCGAGGAAGCGCTGCAATCTTTAGAAGCGGCAATCTCAGATGCGGCGCCGTCAGCACTGGCATCTTCAGGTGCGGCATCTTCAGCGCCGGCTTCCTGCATAGAAGACGCCTCATCCATCCTTTGTGCCAGTTCCCCTAACGTCCCCAGCGTCGCAGGTGGCTCGATCCCGAAGCCGAGCATGTCGACTACGCCGGTGGCTGCGGCAAGGCGCACGCCGGCAGCGGCAAACTCATGGGCGGAAGAGGTCGCGAACACAACCGGCAACTCCAATACGAGATCGGCATATCCGCCGGCCGGCTCATTTACGGGGACGCCTGCATTGGCAGCAGCCCCGGTGTTCTGGAGCACCCTGACATCTCCGCCGTCCCCGACCAGCGCCATCCGCGCGCGGACATACTTATCAAACACGGCAGGCTCGCCGCGCTGTACATAGTTCCCGCTCATGATGGCGATGACGCGGTCCGCGCCGTACTCTTCACGGAGCTTCCGGAAGATGCGGGCGTGGCCGTTATGGAAAGGATTGAGTTCACAAATGACAGCTGCAGTCTTCATAATGACATTAGTATACCGCGTTTTGTTTAAAATTGAAAACTCAATTTATGCAAGTGGATTTTGCAGGTTAAGTATGTTATGATGAACCTGAATTTACAACCGTAGAAGGCGTTTTTCTTGACCTGAATCCGGAAGAAAGGAAGAGGATATGAAGCTGATTTACGCAATCGTTCGAAACGACAACGAAGACGATGTTACCTCCGCTCTGAGCAGGAACGGATACAGTATCACCAAGCTGAACACCACCGGCGGTTTCTTGAGGAAGGGCAATGTTACCCTGATGATCGGTACCGAGGACGATAAGGTCGATAAGGCGATCGAACTTATCCGCAGCGAATGCGGCGAGTCACAGAAGATCACGATCGACATGCCGTTCATCTCAGGCGTCAACATGGTCAACTACGCGACGATGCCGATGCAGGTTGCGGTCGGCGGCGCGACGATCTTTGTTACCAATGTCGAGCGCTACGAAAAGTTTTGATTTAGTAACTTATGAAGGCCGAAGTCTGGCCGGATAAAACATTATGATAAGGAGAAATCATGAAAGTATTAGTTATCAACTGCGGAAGCTCATCTCTTAAGTATCAGATCATTGATATGGATACCCAGGCAGTCATGTGCAAGGGCCTTGTCGAGCGTATCGGCATCGAAGGTTCTGTACTGACCCACAAGGTACCGGGCAAGGAAGATTTCGTTGTCAAGGAAGAGATGAAGGATCATAAGAGAGCGGTAGAGCTCGTTATGGAAGCTCTTGTAGACGCTGAGCACGGCGTGATCAAGTCCCTCGACGAGATCGACGCGATCGGCCACAGAGTTGTCCATGGCGGCCAGAAGTTCGCTAAGTCCGTTCTGATCGATGATGAGGTCAAGGCTGCACTTGATAAGTGCACCGAGCTCGCTCCGCTGCACAATCCGGCCAACATCCTCGGCATCAAGGCATGCGAGGCAGTTATGCCCGGCAAGCCGAACGTAGGCGTATTCGATACCGCATTCGGTATGGGCATGGAGCCGAAGGCATTCATGTATGCGCTTCCGCTCAAGTATTATGAGGACTATGAGGTTCGCCGCTACGGCTTCCACGGCCAGTCCCATGACTTTGTTTCCCACAAGGCTCTGGAGCTTTGCGGCGGCAACGAGAACACCAAGGTTATCGTCTGCCATCTCGGCAACGGCGCTTCCATTTCCGCATCCATCGGCGGCAAGTGCGTAGACTCCTCCATGGGTCTTACCCCGCTTGAGGGCCTGATCATGGGTACCCGTTCCGGTAATGTTGACCCGGGCATCATGCAGTTCATCTGCCACAAGGAAGGCCTCGACATCGACGGCATGCTGAACGTCCTCAACAAGAAGTCCGGTATCTTCGGTCTGTCCGGAGACATCTCCTCCGACTTCCGTGATGTTCAGGCAGCAGCAGACGCAGGCAACGAGAAGGCAAAGATCGCTCTGGACGCTTACCGCTACAGAGTCGCAAAGTACATCGGTTCCTACGCAGCAGCTATGAACGGCGTTGACGTTATCGTCTTCACCGCTGGCCTTGGCGAGAACGACAAGCTCACCCGTCAGGCAATCTGCGACGAGTATCTCGGATACCTCGGCGTAAAGGTTGATCCGGAGCGCAACAACGTCCGCGGCAAGGAGACCCTGATCTCCACCGACGACTCCAAGGTCAAGGTCTACCTGATCCCGACCAACGAAGAGCTCAAGATCGCTATGGATACTGTTAAGATCGTCAGCGAGATGAAGTAATTTACTGATCGGCTATCTGATTATTAAGCGCCTGTCCCGATGGACAGGCGCATTTCAGTAAAGATCGTTATCCGGCGCCTGCCGGGTAGTCCCGGATGTGCAGCGTCCGTGGCTTCAACGTTCTTATAAAATATGCTTGACATTCAATCCTGAATGTTATATAGTAGCATAGTTGAAATGGAAGCAGGTTATCCGCCTCACCTCGTGCAGCAGACTGCGCAGGTTCATACTTCACACGAAGGCTTCATTTCGAACCGAATCAATTGTCTTGCCAAGGCGTGAACAGCCAAAGAAAGAATCATGATTCAGGGGCGATGAATCCCGGTCGCGATGTATAAGCGGATGCCACCTGGTATCCGCTTTTATATATTCTTTAAGGGAGGTGTTAGTATTAGCGACGTTAATGTACAAATCAACGAGCAGATCCGTGACAAGGAAGTCAGAGTGATCGGCGAAGACGGCGAACAGCTTGGGATCATGAGCTCCGAGGCTGCGCTGAAGCTGGCGGATGAAGCAGGCCTTGACCTGGTCAAGATCGCACCGAACGCAGCTCCGCCTGTCGTAAAAATCATTGATTTCTCCAAGTACCGCTATGAGCAGAGACGCAAAGAGAAAGAGCAGAAGAAAAAGCAGAATGTGATAGAGGTCAAGGAGGTTCGTTTAACTCCTAATATTGACACAAACGATCTGAATACCAAGGTATCGGCTGCGAGAAAGTTCCTTGAAAAAGGCAACAAGGTCAAGGTCAGCCTTCGTTTCAGAGGACGTGAGCTCAGCAGGATGAATCAGTCCAGATACATTCTTGACGAGTTTGCGGAAACACTGGCGGAAGTCGCTCAGGTCGACAAGCCGTCCAAGGCGGAGGGCAGGAGCCTGGTGATGATCCTGAGCCCGAAGAAGAGTAAATAAGTATTCATAAGCAGGAGGAAATAGAGATGGCAGTTAAAAAGTTCAAGACAAAAAGAGCGGCCGCTAAGCGTTTCAAGATGACCGGTTCAGGCAAGCTGATGAGACAGCATGCGAACAAGTCTCATATTCTTACAAAGAAGACCAGAAAGAGAAAGAGACATCTCGTAAAGGGTGTCGAGGTCGATGCTACCAACGCAGCTACGATGAAGAAGATACTTCCGTATCTCTGATGAACCTGGTCGAAGGAGGACATAACAATGGCAAGAATTAAAGGCGGCATGAACGCAAAGAGAAAGCATAACAGAGTACTCAAGGCGGCTAAGGGCTACAGAGGTGCACGTTCCAAGCAGTATCGCGTAGCTAAGCAGTCCGTAATGAGAGCTCTTGCGAACGCATACAGAGGACGCAAGGAGAAGAAGAGACAGTACAGAGCACTGTGGATCACCCGTATCAATGCAGGCGCACACATGAACGGAATCAGCTACAGCCAGCTGATGCACGGTCTGAAGCTTGCAGGTGTTGACATGAACCGTAAGGTCCTTTCCGAGCTCGCTATCGCTGATGCAAAGGGATTTGCAGAGATCTGCGAGTGCGCAAAGAAGGCTCTGAACAAGTAATAAGACTTTTTCCCGGCGGACAGGAGAGATCCTGTTCGCCGAACTTTTTTAAATTATGGAAGATAAAAAGATAGAAAACTGGACGCCCCAGGACATCTCCAAGGTCACCGACCAGACCGAGACCTTCAAGGAAGAAGACGAGGCCTACGAAAAGTACATTCGCGAAAAGAACGAAAGCGGGATCAAAACCGACTTAAAGACGCTTGTCGGCGTTATCATCGGCTCGCTTATCAGCGCCTGCAACTTAAAGCTCTTTGTCAATGCCGGCGGCCTTACGCCGGGCGGCATCACCGGCGTCGTAGTCCTGATGCAGCGCTGCTTTGAAAAGTTCCTCGGGATCACGCTTCCGTTCTCGCCGCTTTCGCTGGCACTCAATATGGTTCCGGCGCTGATCGCGTTCAGAATCATCGGTAAGAAGTATACGGCATTTTCCTTCTTAAGCATCGTGATCTTCTCGTTCGCGACCGACCTGATCCCGGATATGACCGTGACCAACGACCCCTTACTGATCTCGCTTTTCGGCGGTATCTTAAGCGGTCTCGGAGGCGCTTTGGTGCTTAATTCCGGTGCAAGCCAGGGCGGGACAGACTTCATTGCCATGAGCGTATCAGTAAAGAAGGGCATCAATACCTTCAACTACGTCATGGGCTTCAATATCTGCCTGCTGCTGATCTCCGGTGTGCTCTTCGGCATGGAGCCGGCGCTCTACACGATCATTTATCAGTTCGTCGCGACGCAGGTGCTGAACACCTTCTACAAGCGCTACGAGAAGAAGACGCTCTTTGTCGTCACCAACAGGCCGGTTGAGGTTTCCATGGAAGTCCGTATGACCACCAACCACACCTCGACGATCCTTGACGGCGAGGGCGGTTACAGCGGCCAGAACAAGTACATCGTCTATATGATCGTCGGCGCGGATGAACTCAACCTTGTGCGCAAGCACATTCGTGCGGTGGATCCGAACGCCTTTATCAATGTCATCAACTCCGACATGGTCACGGGCAAGTTCTACATCCGTCCGATCAGCCGGTAAAAGAAGACATGTGAAGTGTTATAAGCATACAGATATGATGAAAGAGGAGACAGCACCATATGACCGTTGGTGAAAGGATCAAGCGCCTGCGCAAAGCAAAGGGCATGTCCCAGGTCGAGTTCGCGGAAGCAATCGACGTATCCAAGCAGACCCTGTATAAGTACGAGCGGGATATCATCCTCACGATCCCCTACGATAAGATCGAGCGGATCGCGGCACTGTGCGGTACCACACCGCAGCGCGTCCTTGGCTGGGAAGATCCGCGCGAAACTACCGCCCCTGGCTCCGACCGTTCCAGGAGGCTTCGTGACTATCTCCTCAACGTCTACGACAAGCTGGACGAGGTTGACCGTGGCCGCCTGATCGGAACGGCAGAGACGCTTCTGAAGGAATACGAGGAGCGGGAAGAAGCATAACAGTTATCAGAAAATGCAGGCAGAAATACGTCACAAAAATGATGAAAAAAAGTTTCAAAAACTGCTTGCATTCCTGAGATGACTATGATAGAATAATCATCGCTGCGGAGATGTCGGAATTGGCAGACGAGCAAGACTAAGGATCTTGTGCCCGTTAGGGCGTGTGGGTTCAAGTCCCATTCTCCGCATTTATTATACGCAGAGATGGCGGAATGGCAGACGCGCACGGTTCAGGTCCGTGTGGTAGCAATACCATGAGGGTTCAAGTCCCTTTCTCTGCACTGACAAAGCATCACCTTTCATCAGGTGGTGTTTTTTGTTTCTATAATGGCTCAGAATAAGGCTAATCTTAACTTTCATTTGTGTCATAGCGTTGCATGGTCACGCATCATTCAGCACCCTTAAATGTTGTCAAATGTTGTCAGAGATGTTGACAGAATGTTGTCAGTTTTGGTGAGGAACTGCGATTTTACTGCATTTTGATTTATATTTTCGAAAAAGTACAATCCTGACTTGGTTGAGAATTAAAAAGAGTCCAGAGCCTGGAAGAGTGTAGGCTGAGGACTCATGCTTTAATATTATTTTCTTTCTGAAGGTCATCTGATCAAGTATGTCTTTTTTCTATATCATCTTTTAAAATTTCAAATATCTGCATAATCTTATTTCCTAAGTGAGTTTTGTATAGATCACTTGCATTTGACACTCCAAAAAACATATCTGTTTTTCCATAGGCAGCGGATATAGATTTATCTTTGTTGATGGAGTATTCTCCAGGGATCCGGAAGAAGGCTTCATCATAAGCGGACGATTCATGATATTGTCCATTCTTCTTGTGATATAGTTTCGCTCCGCCACCAACTGATCCAA
>JAFTBX010000122.1 GCA_017455005.1 Lachnospiraceae bacterium
GAACTGGATGACCGAGATCGCTTTGTGCATCTGCTTGGTAAGCGCGATCTCCGTCGCACCCTGTACCTGCACACCGTAGCGCGTCGCAACCAAGTCGATCGGTCCCACGCGGCGCGGCCTCCCGGTCTTTGCGCCGTACTCGCCGCCGGCTTCTCTTAAAGCTTCCGCTTCTTCACCGAACCACTCACAGGTAAACGGTCCTTCACCGACGCATGAGGAATATGCCTTCACGACGCCGACGACTCTGCCGATCTTCGCCTCGGGAATACCCGCTCCGATCGGTGCGAACGCTGCCAGGGTGTTGGAAGATGTCGTATACGGGTGGATACCGTAGTCCAGGTCACGAAGGGAACCGAGCTGTGCTTCAAAGAGGATATCCCGCCCTTCTGCCTGTGCTTCACGAAGAAGCTTGCCTGTATCACATATATACGGCTTCAGTCTGCTGCCGTACTCCTCCAGCCAGTTCATAAGGCGTTCCAGAGTCCAGCCTTCTGCTCCGTAAACCTTCTCCAGCGTCAGATTCTTCCACTCGAGCAGGTCTGCCGCATGCTCCTTCAAATGTTCCGGATAGAAAAGTTCGCCTGCAAGAATCGTTTTCTTCTGATATTTGTCTGAGTAAAACGGCGCAATTCCCTGTTTTGTGGAACCGAACTTCTTATCCTTCAGTCTTGCCTCTTCAAGTGCGTCGAGTTCTCTGTGCCAGGGAAGGAGAAGAGACGCTCTGTCACTGATCCTGAGCTTATCAGGCGTAACATCGATGCCGTTCGCGAATACCTCGTCGAGCTCTTTGATCAGGTTCTCCATATCGAGTGCGACGCCGTTTCCGAGGATGTTCAGCTTTCCCTCACGGAAAATGCCGGACGGAAGCAGGTGCAGCGCAAACTTTCCATATTCATTGATGACGGTATGTCCGGCGTTTCCGCCGCCCTGGAAACGCACGACGACATCGTACTCTTCCGTCAGCAGGTCGACCATACGGCCCTTACCTTCATCCCCCCAGTTGATTCCTACGATCGCACAGTTCGGCATCTTTCTTTGTCCTCCCGACATCTGTAAATGATAAAGCGCCCTGGGTACACTAAGTACCCGGGACGCCCTTGTCTCGACGCCATTACTATACTATCCGGCTGTTTCTTTGTCAAGCAGACGCACCGGTCACGAGTTTGTTTTACGCCTGATTTCAAAGGTTTTTAAAGAATTATTCAGACCGTTTTGCAACGTCTTTTTTCTTGACAAATGCATGAAAACAATTTAGTTTTTTTATAGCACCCGATCAATTAAAAATATATGGCAGGTGATAATATGAAGTATACAGTTTCAGAAGTTATGCAGTACGTCCAGGAAGAAGATGTCAAGTTCATCCGTCTGGCTTTTTGTGATATCTACGGCAAACAGAAAAACATCGCGATCATGCCCTACGAACTCAACAGGGCCTTTACTTACGGCATTCCGATTGACGCTTCTTCGATCCCGGGCTTTGGCGGTGACATCCATCAGGATCTTTTTCTCCGTCCAGACCCGGCCACTTTGTCACGTCTGCCATGGCGTCCGGAAAGCGGCAGCGTTGTCCGCATGTTCTGCGACATCACATATCCCGACGGAACACCCTTCGAAATTGACTGCAGGAGACTTTTGAAAGAGGCCGCGGAGTATGCCGCGGAAAGAGGCTATCAGTTCCGTTTCGGATCAGAGCTGGAGTTTTATCTCTTCCGGCTTGACGAGCAGGGCGAGCCTACCAGGATCCCACACGACCACGCCGGATATATGGATATCGCACCGGATGACCGGGGGGAAAACGTCCGCCGCGAGGTGCAGCTGACATTAGAGCAGATGGGCATCCAGCCGGAAAGCTCCCACCATGAGGTCGGTCCAGGCCAGAATGAGATCGTCTTCCGCTATTCGGATCCGCTGACTGCGGCGGACAACGCCACAACCTTTAAATCAGTCGTTCGGACCATTGCCGCCCGGCACGGGCTTTGCGCGGACTTTTCGCCCAAACCACTTCCGGATCATCCCGGCAGCGGCCTTCATATCAATATGTCTGTACAGGCCAAAGACGGAGCAGATCATATCCCGCAGCTTGTCGCCGGCGTGATGGAGAAAATATCCGATATAACCGCATTTTTAAATCCTCTGGAAAGTTCTTACGAGCGTCTCGGTAAAAATAACGCCCCAAAGTATATCAGCTGGTCTGCGGAGAACCGTTCTCAGCTGATCCGCATCCCTGCCGCACCGGACAATAACATCCGGATGGAACTGCGTTCCCCTGATCCGATGGCCAACCCTTACCTGGCGTTCCTTCTTCTGATTCGCGCGGGACTCTACGGCATAGAACATCATCTTCTGCTCCCCGCGAGCATCGATATCAATCTGCAGAATGCGCCGGTCGATGTCGTATCCGGTTTCCGCTCTCTTCCGGTCACTTTGTCAGAGGCAAAGGCAACCGCCGGCAGCAGCGAATTCGTCAAAGAATGTCTTCCTGCCGATCTGATTCGCAA
>JAFTBX010000123.1 GCA_017455005.1 Lachnospiraceae bacterium
GGAAGACTATAACTGGATCAGCGGACTTCTCTGCCGCAGAGGCTATCTGGTTTATGCACTGTACCAGAGAGGATATGGATCAGGGGTGCCGGAAGTGAACGATAACGCCGGACCCATCCAGAAGCAGGATATGCGGGACGCGTTTCATTTTATGCTGGAGCAGCCGATGGTCGATCCGAAGCGGATCGTGGTCATCGGACATTCCAACGGTGCGAGTATGATGCAGCAGCTGGCAGCGGAGGAGGACTTTGCCTGCGGGGTAGCATTGTCGCAGCTTTCGGACCGTCTGGCGTACGCCAAGATCGCGAAGGACTTTGAACCGGCCTACTATAAGCGCGCGGACGTGATGTATAACGGCAACCCGTTTGACCATCCGGAAGGCTATATCGAGCGTTCCTGTCTGCATCTGGCGGATAAGATAAAGATACCCATTCTTGCGATTACGGGTGACCGGGATTTTATTACGCCTTCGGTATGGGCGGAACGAATGACCGAGGCATTAAACAAAGCCGGCAATATCCGGTCTGAATGCGTGATCATTGAGGATGCCGGACATTTCTTTGAACACTACGGCTTTCATGGAGACCGGCGCACGGAGGTCGCCGAGATCATCGTGGACTGGATCGTAAAAATGATGCCGACTGATTAAAGTGAATCCATATTTTATATATTTCATATATTAAAGGAAAGGAGTGCATTGACATGAAGTGTATGCACACAAGGTTACCGGATTATTATGCGAAGGTTGAGGCAGCAGCCAAAAAGCTGCGTCCTGAAACCAAGTTCAGCATCAGCGGCATGGAGAATGTTCAGACTGCCAAACTGGCATCCCTTCGCTGCGGTCGTATCGAGCGTGAGATCGAGGAAGTGACCGAGGATCCGGAGATTGCTGAGATCGAGATCAAGATGGTGCCGTACAATCCGGAAGAAGCATATTCTGTCCTGATTAAGGGCAAGAGAGCGGACGGAAGCTGCAAGAAAGCAGTCCTTGACAATATGTACGCTACGGTTCCCTCTGTTGAGTATTATATGACAGACGCGGAAGAGATCATTGACTACCGTACCGGCAGCCGTCAGTACGACGTATAAGGAGGAAATTGAGATGAAATTGAGATATCGAGTACTTCCTGAAGGCGCAGCAGACGGAGCGATCCCCTTAAACTGTGTATTTATCGATGAGGCGGATGCAAAGGCCTGCGGACTGACCAATGAAGATGCTGTCAAGCTGATCGCAAAGGAGTTCAAGGATTCCTGCGCAGCTGTAAATGTCATGAATAAGAACGGTGTATCCGTTTCTTCCGACGGTATCATGAACCCGATCGCTGTTGTTGCGACAGCCTGTGTTGATCATGGCATGATCAATCCGGCATTCGGCTATATGAATATTTCCGAGATCCCGATGTACGAAGGCATGATGAAGGACGAGCCGCATATGCGTCAGTGGCTGACTGCGAAGTTTGCAGGCAAGCCTCTGCACAGAGGCCCTGTCGGTAAGGATCTTGGCGAGCGTACGGGACATAATGAGTATATGACCATGACCGGCCGTATCGCAAACAACAACTCCGGTTCTGAGTTTTTTAACATGGTCGAGATGACTGAGGTCCTGGCACTGATGGCAGGACAGGCCGAGATCATGAATGACGGCGAGGTTATGATCGGTGTTGCCGGTCCTGAGGTCTCCGTCGGTATCGGTATGATCGTTTCCGAGCGCTGGGGTCGTATCTTCGGCGGCAACAATCTCGGCGGATATAAGCCGGGTATGACTGCTCATGCGTCAGCTCAGTACGCAAAGACCGTCAAGTCTGACTATGCCGTGATCGCTGCGACCAAGCCAAAGTTTATGGAGACAATGCTGGACGCGCTGGACATCGGCCTTGTACCGGGCAGAGAGCTTGGCTGTTCACCGGCACTGCTTTGCAGCGCATGGGCGTACGGCAAGGAGATCGATTTTGATCGTATTACTCCGGCATCCTGGATCGAGCTGGAAAGTGTCGGCATCACAAAGGAAGCTCTGATGAAGCCGAACACGAAGCCTTATACCAGAGAAGAGATGCTCATCCATGCGGATGAGATCATCCCGGGTGTGATCAGCCCGAAGTACTATAAGGTTTCTGAGATCTGTGAGATCCGTGAAGCCGAGTTCTGATCGACAATATATGATTAATACAGAAAGCTCCCTGCAAAGGGAGTTTTCTTGGATTATAAGTGAGAGGAGAAGATGCCTATGTCAACAGTGACGCCGCTGATCGCGGGGATGAAGCTGCCGAAGTTTGTCAGAGTCGAGCAGTATTTTCCGCACAATGAACTGAGCGAGGACCAGATCAGAAAGATCATCGCGGACAATTTCGCAAAGCCGGAATTTAAAAACACGATCAAGCCGGGGATGAAGATCTGCATCACGGCGGGCAGCCGCGGTGTTTCCAATATTGTCGTCATTACCCGGGCGATCGTAGACAATGTCAAGGCACTTGGAGGAGAACCGTTCATTATTCCTGCCATGGGATCCCATGGCGGTGCAACCGCAGAGGGACAGCGCGGTATCCTGGAGGCCTACAATATTACAGAAGAATCAATGGGATGCCCGATCCGTGCAACGATGGAGACGGTGAAGATAGGACATGCGGACGAGATCGATGTAGACGTGCAGATCGATAAGTATGCTTCGGAAGCAGACGGCATCATCGTTGTCAACCGCATCAAGGCGCATACCGGTTTTAAAGGCAAGTATGAAAGCGGTCTGATGAAAATGATGACGATCGGCCTGGGCAAGCAGGCCGGTGCTTATGTCGCACACAGCGCAGGCGATGACAACATGCCGCCCCGCCTCCTGGCGATCGGTTCGGAGATCATCCGCAAGGCACCGGTCATCATGGGTATCGGACTGATGGAAAACGCGTTTGATAAGACCTACCGTATTGAGTTTGTAGAGCCACAGAAGATCGCAGAAGTGGAACCCGTACTTCTGGAAGACGCTAAGGCAGCCATGGCGAAGATCTTTCTTGATGCCTGCGACGTTATTATACTGGAAAAGATCGGCAAGAACTATTCCGGCGGCGGTATGGATCCGAATGTCGTCGGCCGCAGCAGACTGCCGATCGGCATCAAGTCCGAGCGCATGGGTATCTTCGGACTGTCAGAAGAATCCCATGGCAATGCGACCGGCATGGGGCGTGCGGACGTCGGAACGATGCGCTTCTTTAAGCAGATCTCCTTTAACGACACCTATCCGAACGCAATTACGGATCATGATTCTTCCGTGTATAAGATCCCGCTGATCATGGACAACGATAAGGAATGCATCCAGGCGTCCATGGCGATCTGTCTCAACATGGATCCCGAGAACCCGAAGATCCTGATCCTTAAGAACTCCCTCGAGGTGGAGAGCATGCTGATCTCGGAGGCACTGGTCCCGGAAGCGAAGACACGTCCGGAGCTGACGATCACAAGCGAGCCCTTTGAGCTGGAGTTTGACGAAGAAGGCAACTTTATTACAAGCTATTAAGATATTTCCGTAATGAATAATCATCAGTTATAGGAACGCTATAACAATTGTGAATAATGAACAAATTGTGAACAGGAAGTTTGTACAACTATAAGATTAGCAGTCGAATTGCGGATAATATATAATAAGAAAGTAATGCTGAAATGGCATGAAGCAACCACATTTCACAGGAGGTAATCTATGAAAAAATCATTGGCAGTGCTTCTTTCTGCAGCAATGGTCCTTGGCCTTGCAGCTTGCGGCGGCGGAAGCACCAGCACTACTACTGCAGCTCCGGCAGAGACCCAGGCAGCGGCAGCAGCAGAGACACAGGCAGCAGCTCCGGCAGCAGAAGCTCCGGCAGCAACGGAGAGCGACGGCGTACTTAGAGTTATCCAGAACTTTGATCCGGGTACATTCGAGCCGGGCAACAACGATGAGCAGGGTTATAACCGTATTACCGCTCAGATTTATGAGACTCTGTTCCGTTTCGATGAGAACGGCGAGCTTCAGCCCTGGCTGGCTGAGAGCTATGAGTGGGATGATGATACCCACCTTCGCATTAAGCTTCGCGAAGGCATCAAGTTCTCCACCGGTGATGAGATGACCGCAGATGATGTTGTCTGGACGGTTACCAGAGCAATCGAGACCAACCTTCCGAACGCAAAGTACAACATCGTTGATCATGTAGAGAAGGTAGATGACTACACTGTTATCTATGCTCTGAAGTATCCGAGCGGCACCATGCCGAACCATCTTGCATATCCGCAGTGCTGCATCGCTTCCAAGAAGGCATTCGAAGAGAACAACGGCGATTATCTTGGCGGCGCAGTTGTGGGTACCGGCCCATACAAGGTTGATGAGTACGTACAGGGCGATATCATCAGAATGAGTGCTAACGAGAACTACTGGGTAGAAGGTCTTCCTAAGTGCAAGAACCTTGAGCTTCGTATCGTATCTTCCGCAGAGTCCAGAGCTACCGAAGCAAAGACAAAGCAGTACGATGTAGTTCTTAACCCGAACTCCCGTGAGTACGATCAGATCGATGCAATCGACGGCGTACACGTAGAGTATGGCCAGACCGCAAAGACCACCTACATGCTTCTGAACACCAAGAAGGCTCCGATGGACAATGTTAAGGTTCGTGAAGCTTTCGCACGTGCTATCGATGTAACCGCTACCGTTAAGCTTGCATACGGTTCCTTCGGCAATCCGGCACAGGCATTCATCGTTCCGGGTATCGCTGGTTTCAATGAGGAGACCTATCGTAAGTACTATGGCCAGGGCCATGACGTAGAGGCTGCAAAGGCTCTGCTTGCAGAGGCTGGCTATGCAAACGGCGTTGATGTTGAGATCACTGTTGAGTCCAACAACTCCCAGAGAGGCGACATGGCTGAGGCTATCCAGGCTCAGGTCGCAGAGGCTGGTATCAACGTTACCATCAACAAGATGGAAGATGCTCCGATGCGTGAGTACATCGGTGCCGGCAATCATCAGATGTGCCTGTACGGTTTCACCGCTAACACTATGGAGGCTGATGGCTTCCTGAACCAGATTCAGCCGGGTTCCGGTGCTCTGGCTCGTATCGGTTATGACCGTCAGGAGTTCTTTGATAAGTATCAGGAAGGTGCTGCAACTGCAGATCCCGAAGCTCGTAAGGCTGTTTGGGAGGAGTGCCTTGAGATGCTTATGGAAGACTACTGCATGATCCCGCTTAACCATGAGAGACTTGGCGCTGTCGTTCTTGACGGTGTAGAAGGCTTCTGGTGGGCTAGGGACTACGAGGAAGTTTATTACGCTTACATCTCCAAGTAAGCCTGTAATAAAGATTACTTCATAACACGGAAGAGAGACCCTTCGGGGTCTCTTTTTCGTGGATAAGCACCAGCGGGCCGGCTTATCTACTATATCTTGATTATAAGCCATGAAAGCCCCAACATCCGCTATCAGAAAAATGATAAAAAACACACCCTGAAAAAGATAATAAAAAAGTGAAAAAAACGCTTGCAATTTGCCCGGAACTGCGTTATTATAACACTCGCGCCGCACGAAAGGGCACAACGCCAGATCGAAAAGCGCAAAAGAAAATAAAAAAAGTAGTTGACAAACGGAATAAGATTTGATATACTACTAAAGCTGCTCCTAAGGAGCACAAGCACAATAAAAAGAGAATACACAAATAAGAATTAATGCACAGACCCCGAAGAAACCTATTGAGAGAAATAGAAATCTTCGGAAGCAAACAGTAAGAACGGAAGAAAGCGAGCTACTTAGAAATAAGAAGTCAGCGGTTCTTAAAGAGCTTTTGAAGGGACAAACGATACGATGTGAGATTCGGTTGATGTAACAGTCAGCTGATGAAATAATTGAGAGAGTTTGATCCTGGCTCAGGA
>JAFTBX010000124.1 GCA_017455005.1 Lachnospiraceae bacterium
CCGGACGGCGCGCTTCTTTCCGGCAGCAGGCCCTACAACAGTGCCGACGTTCCGGGCAGCGCAGCTTCATCATCCGCCGCTGACGGACTAAACGGGCAGGGTGCTTTGGACACAACAGACGGTTTTATCTTCCCGGACAGTTCTGAGAGACTGCTGACGCTGAATGATCTTCGCGGTAAGAACGAGTGGGAATGCCGGATCGCCCGCAACGAGATCTATGCCCGTCACGGAAGGCTGTTCCGTTCCGCTGAACTGCAGCAGTACTTTAACAGCTGCGACTGGTATCACGGATCGATCGCCGCAAACGCGTTCAACGATGAGACCATGCTCTCGAAGATCGAGCGGGACAACATCAAGACTATAGAGCAGTATGAAGATACGCTGTAACAAATCATAGTTGGGGTAAAAGGATTTTGAATCCGACATTATCCTATGGATACCCGGAGAGGTAAGAAAAAGGCAGATCTATGAATACAAATGTTGAACAGGTTTATACCCGCATCCTTCAAAACTGCAGCAAGGTCATCGTGGGAAAAGAGGAGATCATCACAAGGCTTCTGATCACCTTTCTTTGCGGCGGCCACGTGCTGTTGGAGGACGTTCCCGGCACCGGCAAGACCATGCTGCTCCGGGCCTTTGCCAGATCCGTGGGCGGGACGTTTAAACGTATCCAGTTCACGCCGGACCTGCTGCCTTCGGATATCACGGGCATCAATTTCTATAATCAGAGGACGGGTGAGTTCGAGTTCCGTGAGGGCCCGCTTTTTTCCAATGTTATTCTCGCGGATGAGATCAACCGCGCGACGCCCCGGACGCAGTCCGCGCTTTTGGAAGCAATGGCGGAACGACAGATCTCCGTGGATGGTGTGACGAAAAAGCTCGAAGAGCCATTCATTGTTATGGCGACGGAAAATCCTCTGGAATCTTATGGAACCTTTCCGCTTCCCGACGCGCAGATGGACCGCTTTTTTATGCGTCTGACGCTGGGATATATGACAAGAGAAGAGGAGATCTCCGTCATGGCAGGTCCGGACCGCGAGGAGATGATCGCGGGTCTCGGCCAGGTTGTAACAGCGGAGGAAATCCAAAACGCCAGGGCGGCCTGTGACGAGGTGACGGTCAGCGACGACTGCAAGGGCTACATCATGGATATCGTCTCGGCGACAAGAACAGACAGCCGGATCCTGGCAGGCGTTTCCGCGAGAGGCAGCATTGCCCTTTACAGAGCGACCAGGGTGAAGGCGGCTTTTTCCGGAAGGAGTTTTGTGATCCCGGAGGACATCCGGGCGCTTGCTGCGGACGTGCTGGCGCACAGAATCACCGCATCCGGCGCGGGCACGGCTAAGCGGACGAGGGAGTATTTCCTTCAGCTTCTTGAACAGATTCCCGTTCCGATGGAGGAGTAAGCATGGTATGGCTTGTGATCGGCCTCATCGGACTGATCGCCGCAGCTGAATACTATTCCCTGACCGGGCTCCCGCGTTATATCTCTGCAAAGAGCCGGCCATCCAACCGCACATCGGAACCCGGTGTGCCCTTTTTGCTGCGGACAACGCTGCAAAACGTGTCAAGGCTGCCTGCCACTCTGCTTACCGTGACGGAGCGGATCCCGCCGGCAGCGCACAACGCGGAACATGAGCAAAACGGGAAAGAAGCAAGGCTGGAACTAGACGCGACCGGCAGCCGCTTAAGCTATAAGACCTGGCTCATGCCGCGGCAGCAGCTTATCAAAGAGATCCCGATGCGGATCGACACGAGGGGCTGCTATGTTTTCCGGGGTACAAGCGTCTATGTCGGAGACTTTATGGGCCTGAAAGGGAGCGTCCGGGAGTTTGAGCGTCATGAGGAGATCGTGATCTATCCCGAGCCTCTTGGCGGAACTGAGCTTAAGGATACGCTCGGAGGTTATCTCGGAGAGATCTCTGTCCGCCGCTTTATCCTTGAGGATCCGGTGCTTACCATCGGCCTGGCGGAGTATACTGGCCGTGAACCGATGCGCGCCATCAACTGGAAGCAGACGGCGAGGAGCGGCCGCGCGATGGTCAACCAGTATGACCATACGACGGAGCTTTCCGCGGCCGTGGTGCTGAACCTGGAGTACACCGCGCGCTACGAAGCTGACCGCGCACTTTTGGAAAGGACGCTTTCCTGTGCGAGGAGTGTCATCGAAGCCCTGGAAGAAAAGCATATCCGATACAGCTTTTACAGTAATCTCCTGACCGCCGGCGCGGTGGGGGACTGGCTCTATGTGCCGGAAGGCCTCGGCGCCGCGCATATGCATGGTATCCTGGAAGGCCTCGGCCGTTCAACGCTGGATACTTCTGAAAGTCCTGCAAGCCTGTTGGACCGTGTCTTACGGCATGCGGATCAGGGGAGATGCTGTATCATTATTACGCCGGACGGAAAGAAGGACGGCAGCCTGTCCGGGGGAGCCGGCAGCAAAGCCATGACTGAACCGGAACGGGATATTCCCGCGCTTGCCGCGCGCATCAGCGAGCGGACCGGCCAGTCTGCCATGGTTCTGGCAGTGGGAGAGGGGGCGGTGACAAGATGGTTATGATCACGATCCTCAAATACCTGACAGACTGTATCGTCTGGTATATCTTCGCGTCCTTTGCACACGCTTATTTCGGCATACCCCTGCCGACGGCGGTGTTGGTCCTGGTTCCGGCGGCAGCATACGGCCTTTGGATCCTGCATGGCCGGTATTTTGGCGCCGATTATGACAGGCAGCTTGAGAAGTTCCGAAAGCTGAACCTGATCTGGCTGGTCCTGCCGTCTCTTGCTTTGCTTCGCGCAGGCGACGGTTCCGGTACATTCGTAAGCCTCATACGCATGATCGTACCGCCGCTGATCCTGTATTATCTTCTGCAAATGCTTCTGTTCAGGATCCTGCGGCAGGACCCGGCAGTTTATGGCGAGCGGAGATTTCAGCGGATCAATCTCCTCATGATGGCGGGCATCGGCTTTATAGGCCTGCTTCTTACAAGCACCCGTGCGCTCTACGGCGCGTCGAGGGTGCTTCTGATGCTTTGGACCGGCCCGGTTCTTACCGTGCTCGGCGGGATCCTCTGGCTGTTTTCCTATACGATCGGAATCGTCATATATGGAACTGTCACACTCTTTTTGAAGCTCTTCAGCCGGGGTGATGTCCCGTTTGAGGAAGAGGGCGGCATGCCCCAGGCGACGGACCCGGCGCTGTTCGCTGATTCAGTGGAGCAGGGCGCCCCGCAGTGGCTGATGATGCTCCTCGCAGTGCTTGCGGCAGTTATCATCCTGTGGCTTCTTCGAAAGCTTTTTATACTGCTTGCTGACCGCAGCATGGCACGGCGTGTAGGTATAGTGCCGGGTGAGACCCGGAGTGCGATCCGGGCGGCTTCATCCGGAGGCCTGCGTGAGAGGATCACGGAGCGATTCAGTCCGGCAGGCCGTATCCGCCGGAGTTTCCGGCATTTGCAGAAAAAACTGCTGGCTCCTGCGGCGCTATCCATGGCAGGTACCGCTGTCAATGCAGCCGGTCTCCCTGGTTCCTACCGCCGGTTCATAAACGGAAACGGCGCAAGTGAGGATGTGATGGCTGCAGGTGAACTGGCTTATCCGGATCACAGCGCAGAGATACGGGAACTGACAGAACTCTACCGGCGCGCGAGATATGAGGATCGCCAACATCCTGTGACGGCAAAAGACGCCGCGCGGGCGGAGGAACTGGAAAGACGTATTTCATGATTTGCGGTCGAGACTATATCATCGCTTTCAATCAGAGTTTCAATTCGTTATGATATTTTAGTCAAAACCGGAAATCTATGTTATGATACACACTGATGAAACAGGTAGACTTTAAAAACGGCAGCGTGGCTGCCAATATCGTACAGACTGCGCTGCCGATGTTTGTGGCGCAGGTCTTAAACCTGCTCTACAGCATCGTGGACCGTATCTATATCGCCCGCATCCCGGGAGAGGGAACGGCGTCGCTCGGAGGTATCGGTCTTTGCTTTCCCGTGATCACGCTGATCACGGCATTTACCAACCTTTACGGCAGCGGCGGTTCGCCGCTTTTCGCGATCGCAAGAGGCAGAGGCAGGGAGTCGGAGGCTTCCCACATTATCAATACTTCTTTCAGGCTGGAAGTCCTGACCGGGATAGTGCTGACACTGATCGGATTTGTCTTTGCGAGACCGATTCTTTTCGCCTTCGGTGCCTCGGATCTTTCGATCCCGTATGCGGAAGCCTATCTTCGGTATTATATATGGGGCACGGTCTTTGCGATGATCGCGACAGGCATGAATCCCTTTATCAACGCGCAGGGGTTCCCCCGGATCGGCATGTTTACCGTGACGATCGGCGCCGTGACCAATATCCTCCTCGATCCGGTCTTTATCTTTGTACTGGGTCTTGGCGTCAGGGGTGCGGCAATCGCGACGGTGCTTTCACAGATGCTTTCCGCTGCCTTTGTCTGTAACTTCCTGATCAGCAGGAAGTCACCCGCGATCTTTAAGCTGAAGTTTGCGAAGCACAGCCTGCTTCCGGAGCTGAAGACCACGCTCAATATCGTGAGCCTCGGGCTTTCCGCCTTTGTCATGCAGTTTACAAACGGCCTTGTGACCGCGGTCTGCAACAATGTCCTGATGACGACAGGCGGAGAGATCTACGTTTCCGTTATGACGATCCTTTCTTCCCTCCGTCAGGTACTGGAGGTGCCGGTGTTCGCAATCACCGAGGGCGCGTCACCGATCATAAGCTACAATTACGGCGCCCGCAGGCCTGAGAGAGTGCGTCAGGCGATAAAGATCATGGCGATCACTGCCGGTATCTATACTGCAGCAGGCTGGATCCTGGTGGAGGCGGTCCCGCAGGCGCTCCTTTCGATCTTTACATCGGACAGGGTTCTGATGGACGCGACGCTTCCGGCAATGCATCTGTATTTCTTCGCGTTTGTTTTTATGACCTTCCAGCACAGCGGGCAAACGACCTTCAAGGCACTCGGCAAGAAACGCGAGGCGATCTTTTTCTCGCTCTTCCGTAAGGTCATCATCGTCGTTCCGCTGACGATCCTTTTGCCGCGGATTTTCGGATTCGGGACGAACGGCGTATTTATGGCGGAACCGATCTCCAATGTCATCGGCGGTCTCGCGTCGTTTACGACCATGCTGATGACGGTGCTTCCGGAACTGAAAGCGATGGAGAAAAATGCGGCAGAACAGGTATAATGGAGTAAATAAATCGATTGAACAGTAAGAATAAGATCATACGTATCATATTGACGGCTGTATTTTTGATCCTGGGGCTGATCGGGCTGGTGATCCCGGTCATTCCGCAGGTGCCGTTCTTTATCCTGAGCATCATCATGCTCGCAGGCGTGTCTGAACGTCTCCGGAACCGGATCAGAAGGTCGAAGCTTTATCGTGAGTATCTGCCGAAGTATAAGGACAAGTCCCGCATTCTGCGGTACGTTTACAACTCGCTGGAGGCTGCGGGAGAAGAAATTGCACCGGAGAAGAAGGCTGCACCAGAGGACCAAAAAAACGAATCATCCGGAATCGACAGATAACAACCGCAGACTGACCCCTTATCTTACACAGTTTGAGATCTGGGGCTTTGCGCTCGGCTCCAGCATCGGCTGGGGATGCTTTATCATGCCCGGAACGACCTTTCTTCCGGAAGCCGGAACGGCAGGCACGGCGATCGGTATGGCGGTCGGCGCGCTCCTCATGCTTTTGATCACGGTAAATTACCATTATATGATGAACCGGACGGCAAATGTCGGCGGATCTTATGCATATACGCGAGACGCTTTCGGCTATGACCACGGTTTCCTGTGCGCCTGGTTTTTATTCGTGACCTATGTCGCGGTCTGCTGGGCGAACGTGACGGCGCTTCCTCTGGTTGCCCGCTATGTTTTCGGCGGGGCACTGCAAAAGGGCTATCTTTATACGGCTGCGGGATACAGCGTGTATCTCGGAGAAGCTCTGTTTTCCATCTGCGCTGTCCTTGCTGCGGGCGTGCTTTTGATCACTGCCAAAAAGACGGCTGCGAGGATCGAAGGGATCCTCAGCTTCACGTTTTTTGCAGGCACAGCCTTATGCTTTGTGATCGCGCTCCTGAACCACCCTGCGCCTACCCTGGCACCGGCATGGGCAGCCGGCGATCCGCCCGTCAGCCAGGTCTTAAGGATCGTTGCGGTCGCTCCCTGGGCATTCGTGGGTTTTGAATCGATCTCACATGCTTCGGAGGAGTTCGCATTTTCCGCGAAAAAATCAGGGAAGATACTGGCGCTTGCAGTCATTGCCGGTGCGCTTTGCTATATCCTCATGGTACTGCAGGCAGTGCTTCAGATCCCCGAAGGTTACGCCGCCTGGCCGGAGTATATTGGCAGTATCGGAAGTCTCTCCGGTATCCGCTCGGTTCCGACGCTTTCCGCGGCCTATGAGAGCATGGGCAATGCAGGCGTCGCGCTGCTTGGCGCCGTGATGTTCAGCGCGCTTTTTACGAGCGTCATCGGATGTCTGATCGCAGCGGCAAGGCTCCTTTACGCAGCTGCGGGAGACGGAATCGTGCCGGTGGCGTTATACAGGCTGGATCAAAACAGTGTTCCCCGCAATGCTCTCATCCTGATCATGATCCTCTCGCTGTTTGTGCCCTTTGTCGGAAGGACTGCAGTGGGATGGAATGTCGACATCTCCAATATCGGCGCGGCGATCGCGTTCGGTTATACCTCGGCGGCAGCCTATAAGGCGGCGCGGCAGGAGAAAAATGCACTCATGAAGGCGGCGGGACTCGCAGGTGTCATCATTTCCGTCATCTTTGCCGTGCTGCTGCTGATACCGAACTACATCTCCGGAAGCATCCTATCTGCGGAGTCTTACATGATCCTCGGCGGATGGTGTATATTCGGCTTTGCCGCGTTCCGTATCATCCTGAGATGGGATAAAGAGAACCGTTTCGGCAAGACCATGGTCGTATGGATCGCGCTGCTGGCACTGGTTTTCATCGCCTCGCTCATGTGGGGACGGCAGGCCACGGTTCGTTCCTCCAGGGACGCGGCAGACGAACTCAATTCCTACTACGTGGAAAACTATCACATTGAACGGTCGGAGGAAAATGTCGTCCGCGAAGAAGCGCTGACGGAGCATTTCCTCGAGCGCATCGACAGAGCATACCTGCATAGCAGCACGATCCAGGCGATCATGCTGCTGATCACTCTCGTCATTATTTTCAATGTTTATTCGATCATGCGCATGAGGGAAAAAGAGATCGAACGGGAGAAAATCGCGGCGGAGGAACGAAGTCAGGCAAAAAGCACTTTTCTTTCCAACATGAGCCATGACATGCGCACCCCGATGAACGCGATCATCGGCTATACGGAGATCGCTTCCAGAAGCAATGTTACGGAAGAAGAACGGATCGAATATCTCCGTAAGATCGGTCTTTCGAGCAAACACCTGCTGGCCCTGATCAACGATGTTTTAGAGATGAGTCGGATCGAAAGCGGCAGGATGGAACTCAGCGAGGTCAGCTGCAACCTCCGGCAGATGATGGATGATTTGAATGTATTTATGCTGCAGCAGGCGGAGCTGAAAAAGCAGAGCTTCACCGTGGATGCGTCCGGAATACGGGATGCATGCGTGCGGACGGACGCGCTCCGCTTAAACCAGGTCCTGATCAACATCGCGGGCAATGCCGTCAAGTATACGCCGGAAGGCGGCACGATCAAGGTGACGGCCACGGAAGACCATGGAGCGCCGGAAGGATACGGTGATTATGAGTTTCGCGTAAAGGATAACGGCCTGGGCATGACAAAGGAATTTGCCGACCGTATCTTTGAGGCTTTTGAAAGAGAGCATACCAGCACGATCAGTGGCATTCAGGGAACCGGGCTCGGCATGGCGATCACCAAGACGATCGTTGACGCAATGGGCGGCACGATCCGTGTTGTTACGGCTCCGGGAGAGGGCAGTGAGTTTATTGTCAATTTACGCTTCCCGCTGGCGGATGATCCGGAGGCGGAGGAATGCGGCAAAGAATGCACTGTTGACCTTACCGGTACGAGGGTACTTCTGGTCGACGACGTTGTTATCAACCGGGAGATCGCAATGATGATGCTCCAGGAGGCAGGGCTGCTCGTGGATACTGCGGAAAACGGGCAGGAAGCGGTAGATAAAGTTGCGGGCAGTGAACATGGATGGTATGACGCGGTGCTGATGGATATCCAGATGCCGGTTATGAACGGTTATGAAGCAACCCGTGCGATCCGGGCGCTGGATGACCCGGAGCTTCATTCGATCCCGATCATTGCCATGACGGCCAATGCCTTTGAAGAAGATAAAAAAGCCGCGGCGGCGGCCGGTATGGACGGACATATCGCAAAGCCCATAGACATCGGCAGGATCCTTGCGGCACTTTCAGAATGTATACACAGGGAAAAAAGAGCAGATAAGACAGGAGAATGATAAATGAGTACGATCGTTGCAAAGTTTGGAGGGACTTCCGCTGCAGACGCGTCCCAGCTGCTGAAGATCCGGGATATCGTCCGGAAAGACCCGGGGCGCCGTTTTATTGTGGTTTCGGCACCCGGCAAACGGTTTAAGGAGGATATCAAGGTGACAGACCTTCTGCTTCGCTGCTATGAAGCGGCTGAAAAAGGAGAGTCCTTCGACGCAGACTTCGGGCTGATACAAGCGCGCTTTCAGGAGATCATCCGGGACCTCGGGCTTTCGCTTTCACTGGATGATGATTTTGCCGCACTGAAGGAACGCCTGGCAGCTGATCCGCAGCGGGAGTATGTGGTAAGCCGCGGCGAGTATTTTAACGCGCGCATCCTGGCGGAACTTCTCGGGTACACTTTTGTCGATCCGGAGTGGTGCATCTGCTTTGACGAGTACGGAAAGCTCGACGCACAGCTCACGAGGCGTACGCTCGGCGCCGCGCTGAAACCGCTCAATAACGCAGTGATTGCAGGCTTTTACGGCGCGGATATGAGCGGCTGTGTGCGGACTTTTTCACGCGGCGGTTCGGATGTAACGGGAGCGCTTGTCGCAGCGGCGATCAATGCGGATCTCTACGAGAACTGGACGGATGTTTCCGGTTTGCTTGCGGCGGATCCCCGGATCGTGGATGATCCGGAGCCCGTCAAATACATCAGCTATCGTGAGCTTCGTACGCTTTCTTATATGGGCGCTTCGGTGCTTCATACGGATGCAGTCATGCCGGTATCGGACCAGGGGATCCCGATCAATATCCGCAACACCAACGAACCGGATGATCCGGGAACGACGATCGTAAGGAAGCTGCCGCGCGGAGAGATGAAGATCCCGATCGTCGGCGTTGCCGGCAGACCCGGCATGTCCGTACTGCAGATCGAAAAGCTTATGGTCAGTGACGAGTCCGGATTTACCGCGATCATCCTGGACATGTTAAAGAGTCGGCAGCTGCCCTTTGAGCAGTGCCTTACCGGCATCGATACCGTTACGCTCATCATCCGCAGCGACATCCTGGAGCCCTTCAAGGAAGACCTCTTTGCGGAGATCCGTGAGCGGCTGCACCCCGATTACTTCGGACTCAAGGAGAATCTCTCCATGATCGCCGTGGTAGGAGAAAAGGGAACGGAGGTCTCGGACGCCAATGTCCGCGTGCTGCAGGCACTGATCCGGGCAGGCATCAGCATCAGCACGATCAATCAGGGCGCCGGCAAGCTGAACCTGCTGATCGGTGTTTCGGAAGATAAGTATCAGGAAGCGATCCGGGCGATCTACGACACGATCGACGAGCTGCAGGAGTAATTCCTGCTGTGGGCTGTTAAAAATGCGGGTGCCGTGGTGGTAAACAGCGTTGACTTATTAAAACAAAGGCTGTGCAGATAAACACATCAGAAGACTGAAAGAGAAGACGGGAAGATGAATATGGATAGTATTAATATCAGAAAAGCGACAGCAGCAGATCTTGATGAAGTCGAGAAGATCTACAATGACGCGCACGATGCCATAGAGGCGGGAAAGATCACGACAGGCTGGATGCGCGGTATATATCCGACGAGGGATTCGGCGGCAGCCGCGCTTGAGAGGGATGACCTTTTTGTGCTGGAAGAAGATGGCGAGATCCTGGGCACCGGCATTATCAACCAGATCCAGGTGGACGTTTATGCGGGCGCACCCTGGGAGCATGAAGCGGATGACGATAAGGTCTGTGTCTTCCACACACTCGTTATCCGGCAGGACGCGGCAGGAAAAGGCCTTGGAAGCGCGTTTATCCGATACTATGAGGATTATGCGAGGAAACACGGCTGGATGGAGCTCCGTATGGACACGAACGCGCTGAACCTTCCGGCGCGCCGCCTTTATAAGCATCTGGGCTACAAGGAAGCCGGCATTGTCCCGACGACCTTTAACGGCATCCCCGGCGTGCAGCTCGTGCTGCTGGAGAAACATCTGGAGTAAGATATGAGTGAAGCGTTTGTGAAAATCGATCTGCACGGCCTTCGGCAGGATGAGGCGATCAGCCGCATCGATAAGGCGATAGCCAATGCCGGCCCCGGCACCTATCAGCTGCACCTGATCCACGGATTCAACCGTGGGACGAATCTTCGTTCCATGATCCATGACTGGTATCAGTATGAGCCGAAGGTGAAGCGGATCATGCCGGGCGACAATCCGGGCGTGACCGTTCTGGTGCTGAAGGAACTTTATTAAACAATAACAGATCATCTTTTATGGATAACTGTATGGGTACAGACCTATACAGTTATTTTTTCTGCCTGTTCTTTCAGAAGCTTTACGAGCAGCTGCGCGTCTTTGGACAGATACTGCCCGTTCCTGTAAATCGCGTAGATATCGCGGCTCGCGGGAAGGTTGTTGAGATAGAAGTACCGGACGTGTTCATCGTCCCGGTTGACCTGGATGAAGGCGCTTGTCACAAGGCCTGCACCGACATTGATCCGGACCATGTCATGGAGTGTATGGAGCATGCGGCACTGTGCCCGGATATCCGGGATGAAACCTGCGAGGTCACAGCATTTGCGGAAGTAAATGCCGAAGGTCTGCTCCGAAGAAAGCACCACAAAAGGCAGATGACTGAACCGGCTCAAGCTTACGGTAGAGAGGTTTTCCGGCGGATCGTCCATTTCATCGACCCAGGCAGAAGGGACAGCCAAAAGGGGCACTTCCTCACGGATCGGGATGGAAGAGTAGTTCAGGTTATCTTCCGGGGCGGAAAGGATCGCGATGTCGAGCTCCTTCTTTTTCAGCATCTCAAGGATGTTGGAGGTATAGTTTTCATAGAGGTTTATCTCGCAATGCGGGCGCTGCCTCGAAAACTCCCTGAGGATCGGATAGATCGCGTTGCGGATACGTTCAAAAGACGCCCCGATCCGGATCTCACTGTGACGGACGGAACTGACGTCGCTGAGTTTCTGTTTCATTTCATATTCTGAATTAAGCACGTTGCGTACCCAGCGAAGATACACTTCTCCCGCAGGCGTGAGCTCAAGGGGCGTCGTGCTCCTGTCAAAGATCTCCGTGCCGAGATCTTCTTCGATATTCTTAATACAGGCGCTTAAGGAAGGCTGAGAAACATACAGCTTTTTTGCGGCGGCCGTGATATTTTTTTCTTCTGCGATCGTCAGCAGATACCTCATATGTTTCAGATTCATAGTGTTTACCGGTCCGGCCGCATTCGCGGCAGGAGCTTCCTTTTTCGTTGTATATAGTATTATTTAACAAACATTATAATAAAATAGCGATAGTTATTCAACATTATCCATAGAAAAAAGTTATGGATTTCATCTCCTTTTTGGTATTTCACAAAAAATCACGGCTCCATTAAGATAGTATTCAGGAAGTGTATTTTAAAAAATACAATCCTGAAATAGAAAGAGGGGGATGTCAGGCAGCGCCCCGACAATGCTGCCGGCGTAATTTTACAGAAAGGAGTTGTGACCAAAATGTCAGCTGCAACAAAAAAGAAGTACATACACATATGTATAGCCGTAGCACTGTTTGCGATCGTCGCACTGGTGCTGAAACCCGGCAACGGACTGACGGACAAAGGTGTCCTGACGGTCGCGCTGTTTGCCGCGACCATCTGGTGCTGGATCTTCGTAGGCGTTGACTGGCCTTCACTGCTTGTCCCGGGCGCACTGGTTGCCATGGGCGTCATGCCGCAGACACAGATGCTGGCGATTTCTTTTGGTAACATGTGCTTTGCATACGTCCTTGCGACGATGCTTCTGAACGTGGCACTGGAGGACACGGGCGTCATCGAAAAAGTCGCGACCTGGTTCATATCGAGAAAGATATGTAAGGGCCACCCCTGGATCTTCCTGACACTGTTCTTCTTCTCAATCGTTACACTGGAGCTTTTCATCGACTGCGTCCCGATCACGCTGATCTATCTCGTCATGTGCGACCGTATCTGCCAGATGCTCGGATATGAAAAGGGCTCCAAGTTCGGTAAGACCCTTGTATACGCAGTCCTCGTACTGGTCATCATTCCTTACGGCGCGACCCCGATCTCTCATCCGGGCGCAGTCCTGATGATGGGATTCCTGCAGGCGATCGATAAGCCGATCACCGCAGGTCAGTACATGGCTGTCGGCGTTCCGTTCTCTTACCTTGCAATGGTCGTTGTCCTCCTGATCGTCAAGTTCCTGATCAAGCCGGATTTCTCCAAGTTTGATGCTTATGATCCCGACGAGATGGCAAAGGATCTCAAGCCGCTTAGTACCAAGGGTTGGGTTTCCGTTATTGTATTCCTGCTGGTTGTTCTGTGCTGGCTGTCTCCGGACCTCTTCAAGGGATTTGCTCCGGGCCTCGCTGCACTCGGTTCACAGCTTTCCTTCGTGGCTCCGCCGATTATCGGTGTAGCGGTCCTTTCTATCATCCACTTTGATGACAAACCCGTTATCAACGTGGCGAAGGACCTTTACCGCATCCCGCTGCCGACCCTGATCTTCATCGTAGGTATCCAGGCATTTGCAAACACGCTTACCAATGAAGCTACCGGCGTCAGCGTATGGCTTGGCAATATCTTCGCACCGTTTGCGGCAACGATTCCCGCAAGCGCCGTTATCTGGATCACTCTGCTGATGACCATCGTCATGACGCAGTTCCTTTCCAACATCGTTGTCCTCAACCTGATCTGGGCAGCATTCATGCCGGTCTTTGTAGCGCTGAACGCTGCCGGCGGCAACTACAACATCGCGGCGTGGGGCGTTGTCATGGTCCTGATCGCGAACGTGGCTTATATGTTCCCGTCCGCATCTGTCTGCTCGCCGATGTGCTTCACATCCGGTTATCTGGAGGTTTCTGACGGCGTGAAGTACGGTCTTCCGTCCGTAGTCATCCTCTACCTGGTAGGAGCGATCCTCTGCTATCCGTTTGCATCCATGATCATGTAAGCAGCAAACGGTAACCATCCTGTCAGCTTGAAATAGTTTTATCAGTTGGGGTTGCCGTATGCATTAGTACGGCAACCCTTTTAGCTTCAGACACGTCAGAGTGAAGGAGGCACGAGATGAGTAAAGCAACCTATACGATTAAACCGCTTCTTTTCGGAAGTTTTACCGCATATGAGAAATCTGTCATTCATTTCTTCCGCGGCTATGGCGAGAAGATCTGTACTCCTTCGATCGGTTATCTGATCGAAGGCAACAACAAAAAGTTCCTGGTTGACACAGGGCCTGGCACGCATGACGTCATGCATGCGCTGCATCCACTGATCGCCATTGATTTTCCGGAAGAACAGAACGTGGCCAATGTGCTCGCGAAGCTCGGCATCAAGCCGACCGATCTGGACGCGGTCATCTGGACGCACCTCCACTGGGATCACTGCTGGAACGGCGAGATCTTTACGGGTGTTCCGATCTATGTGCAGCAGTCGGAAGTGGATTATGCGCTGCATCCGCTGCCCATGCACGGCAACGTGTATGAGTCACCCGCATGCGGCATGACGCCGCCGTGGACCAAGGTCGTCTCACAGATGAAGATGATCGACGGAGATTTCTCCTTAGATGACGGCATTGACCTGCTGCTGACGCCGGGACATACCCCGGGCGGCCAGTGTGTACTCGTCAATACGACAGAAGGAGATTACCTGATTGCGGGTGATACGATCATGCAGTATGAGAACTGGGAGAACCACACGTACTCCGCAGCACACGTTAACCTGTATGATTTTGAGGCCTCTTACCAGAGGATCGCGAAGATGGATCTCGCGTGCATACTGCCGGGACATGACTGGGCGGTGTTTGACCATCCGGTCTATCCGTACAAATAAAGGAAAAGAAGCCTATTGAACATTTAAAACTGGAGGTAAGTCATAAATGAAAGGAATTTTGGATGGCATCAGAGTCGTCGACCTGGCGCGCTTCGTCGCAGGTCCGTACTGCGCGATGCTGCTGGGGGATATGGGCGCCGAGGTCATCAAAGTTGAAAAGCCGGGCGGCGATGAACAGCGTCATATGGATCCGAAGGTAGATGACTTGAGTACCTATTACATCGTCGGAAACAGGAATAAGAAGTCACTGACACTGAACTTCAAGTCGGAAGAAGGTAAGAAGATCCTGACGAAGCTCTTTGAGACTACGGATGTGGTCGTCGAGAATTTCCGTCCGGGCGTCATGGAGCGGCTCGGCTTCGGTTACGAAGACCTGAAGAAGATCAATCCGAGGATCATTCTGACCTCTGTCTCCGGCTTCGGCCAGGACGGACCTTTAGCTCAAAAACCGGCCTTTGATTCAATTGCGCAGGCAATGGGCGGTCTGATGGCCACGACCGGCACCGGAGGCCCGACACTTGCCGGCACCTGGGTCGGTGACTACAGCGCAGGTCTCTATGCCGCATTCGGAACCATGCTGGCGCTTTATGCGAGACAGACGACCGGCGTCGGTCAGCACATAGATGTTGCGCTGCTGGATTCCGTAGCGTCCTGGTCGAGAACGGCAATCCCGGATTTCCTGATGTTTGGGAAAAAACCTACCAGAAATGGAGGCAGAGATGTGTACCATTGTCCGATTGGGCCATTTGAAACGAAGGATGGGTATGTATATATAACAGCTGCGACAGATGCACAGTATGCAGGTGTATGCCGCGCAGCCGGCCATCCTGAATGGTTGCAGGATGATAGAATGAATAAGGAGGCAGTTCGATTAAAAAACAAGGATCTTGTTAATTCAAGCTTGGAGGCATGGACAAAAACAGTTACGACACAAGAGGCACTGCAAAAAATCTCCGCCGAAGACTGTCCATGTGCACCAATAAACGATATTGAAGGCGTCTTAAATAATGAGCAGACCAAATATAGAGAAATGTATTCATGGGTTGAAACAGACAAAGGCTTTAAGGTAGCAGTACCTGGTATCGTAGTCAAACTCAGTGATACACCTGGCTATATACGATGTGCGCCACCTTCCGTGGGAAATTACAATGACGAGTTTTATACCGGCCTCGGCTATACGCCGGAACAGATCCGGGAGATGTATGAAAAGAAAATTATCTAAGGAGACAGATTATGCTGAATGAACAGGTGGCTTGGTTTGAAGATGCGGTAGTCGGGGACGTCCGTTCGACTTTCGGAAGGACGATCACGGAAACGGATCTGATCAACCTCTGTGGTCTGGCAGGCAGTTATGTACCGTTGCACAATGACGCGGAGTATGCCAAAACAACGATCTACGGACAGCGTATCGTGAACGCCATGATGTCGCTGGTCGTCGCGTCGGGCTTAAGAGCAAATGTCGTCTGGTATAACGGCGACAGCTTTTGCTCCAAGAGTATGCTGGCATTTCTGGGATACAACAATGTCAAATTCCCTTCGCCTCTTTTTATCAACGATACGATCCATGTGGAAATGACGATCGCGTCCAAACGTGAGACCAGTAAACCCGGCCGCGGGATCATCATTTTTGAGGACAAGGTGATCAAACAGGATGGTTCGGTCGTGGCTCAGTGGGAGCGGACCATGATGATCAAAATGCGTCCTGCTGAATAAGACCG
>JAFTBX010000011.1 GCA_017455005.1 Lachnospiraceae bacterium
CCTTGGGTATGGTTGTTTCTGGACAATTCAATTATACCATAAAAGCGTCTTCTATGCTTTTTTATTGCCAGTATTATTGAGTTTTCAAGGTTCAACACACCTTTTGGGTGTGGGAAGTTTTAGTAATTATCACAAGCGGGCCGGATAAAACGATCGGGGGCGGCAGCGGTTTTAAATATCCTGCCGCAAATGCATCATGCAGGAACGACCCTGTACAGCTTCCTGGTGATTGCCTGGGGCATCACGGTTTACTACCGTATCCTGCTGCCGGTTTACTTTTCGCGTATGACAGATTATAATAAGTGCGGCAAAAACAGGAAATGCAGCGTGATCGGAGTAAGAAGCCAGTGATCGAGAACAACGAGAAATTTTCTAAAGACGGATATATCATCGACCAGGATCTTTTCGACAGGACCTATCCATACCGGACCATGCCTTCGGCCTGGAACGGCTGCGGCTGGATCGCAGCTTACAATCTCCGGCATGCGCTGGGGGATCCGGTTTACTTTGATGATGTACGGGCGGAGATGGACGCCATGCACAGGCTCCGTATCCCGGGGCCGACGCTGATGCGCGTCATGCGGGCTTATCTGGATAAGTATGTTCCGGGATGGAAAGAGACGACGGGCCGTGATGAGGCGGCAGCGGCAGCTTCACAAAGTGCAGCCGGCATTTTCCGCTATACCGAAGAAGGCGTGCCTCACTTTATCACCTTTGTGCGCCAGGAGGACGGACAGTACCGCTTCTTTAATGTCAATGATGACATCATCGATGAGGTGATGCCGATGGAGAAGTTTACGAAAGAGCATTTCCTCGGCGGCAGCGTGATCGCGCTGACGGTTTCTCCGGAAAGCAGGCCATCCTCTTAAACCGGGCTTATCTACTAGTAGCTAACCGGTTTACATAAATGATACAATTTACACAATACCGGCAGGAGATTTTTGTATCTTCTGCCGATTGTATTTTTAGAGATACAATGCTACAATAAAGGCAACTTAAGAGAAGCCAATAAAACTTCAAAAGTTATCGGCAGTGTTACGAAACGGATAGCACCTTCATCAAAGGAACAGAAGATCATTAAAGGCAGATCAAGAGTTAAAAAAACTGAATAGCTATCAGGACGAAAGACAAAGGATAATCGAAAAGCCAAAGACATAAGGCTACCGGATCGAAGAGAAAGAAACGGGATTATCAGAAAACTCTAACAGGAGGAACAGTCCAATGGCATCATCCAGATGAGACCATCACAGCGAAGATAAAGCGTGATGGTCTCTTACGTTGTGCAGTCTCAATACTTATAGAAAAAGGAGGGGCGCGCCCCTCCTGTAATTATCTGCTGATCTTTACCGGCTGGTCTGCTTCCTTGCGGATCCGCTTCTTCCAGCACGCGTAGCACATTGCGAGATAGGCATCATTGCCCCCGATCAGGACCTGCTCGCCCTCCGTAACGATATGACCATTGGAGATGCGGGCATTGACCGTTGCTTTCTTGCCGCAGTCACAGATCGTTTTGATCTCGGTGATGGAATCTGCCACCTCGAAAAGCCTCGCGGAACCCGGGAAAAGACGCGTCCGGAAATCCGTGCGGAGACCGAAGCAAAGGACCGGGATGTCACAGTCATCCACGATGTCACGGAGTTCATCGATCTGCGCGGGATCAAGGAACTGGCACTCATCGACAATGATGACGTCTGTCTTTTTCCCCTCATCCGCCCGTTTTTGGAAACCTTCCGCGACGCTGTCTCCGGGAGCAAGGAGATCCGCGTCCGCCTTCAGGCCGATACGGGAATTGACTGTTGTTGCGTCTCCCCTGGTATCTGTTGAAGGCTTCAGCATCCAGACCTTCATGCCGCGTTCTTCGTAATTAAACTTGGTAATGAGCGCCTGGGCGGACTTGCTGGAACCCATTGCGCCGTACTTGAAATATAATTTTGCCATAATGATCCACCTTTCTTTGCTGTCTTATGTATCTCGACCGCTTCTGCCGGTTTCAACTGTAGTGAACTGTGCGTGAGACTCAGGCCTTGCCTTCTTCCTTCTCACTTTGTGCGAGCAGCTGATCGATCTTGGCGCTTACGACGTCAAACGCAACGTCGTTTAAACCGCTGTTAATGACAATATCAGCCATATATTTGGTCGGCTCCACGTAGATGTAATGCATCGGCTTGACCGTGGTGAGGTACTGGTTGATGATGCCGCGGATATCCCGTCCGCGTTCCTCAACGTCCCGTACGACTCTTCTTAAGATGCGCTCGTCGGCATCCGCTTCGACGAATACCTTGATATCCATCAGATCCCGGAGCCTCGGATCCTGCAGCGCCAGAATGCCCTCGATCACAATGATGGGGCTGGGCTTGATCTCCATGGTCTCCTTCATACGGTTATGTACGGTGAAATCATACATCGGGGCCTGGACCGTCTTGCCTTCTTTCAGCATTTGTACATGCTGTACCAGAAGATCCGTTTCGAGTGAATCCGGATGATCATAATTCAGCGTCACCCGTTCCTCGAACGTGATATCGTCATGACAGCGATAGTACATGTCGTGATAGATGACAGAAATCTGATCACCGAAGCGCTGTTTCAGACGGTTCGTAAAAGTTGATTTGCCGGATCCTGTACCTCCGGCAACACCGATGATCGTACATTTCATAAAGGCCTCCCCCGGGCGGCAGTTATGCGTGGAAGCATCTGCCGCTTATCTGCAATTAATGCAATTATACTTCAACACTTTGAATTTATCTATGATATAATCAATTTATAGAACAGGATCGCAGGGGCACAAAGTGCGCAGCGGTCTATTTTAATCGTAACAATACTGACGAAAGGAAATATATATTGATGGATTACAGACAGTATCTGGATATCAATCCGGAAGTTGAAGAAGCAGTAAAGAGCGGACAGCCGGTCGTGGCACTGGAATCAACGATCATTTCCCACGGCATGCCGTATCCGCAGAACGTTGAGACGGCACTTACCGTAGAGAAGATCATCCGCGATAACGGTGCGGTACCGGCAACGATCGCGGTAATCAAGGGCCGCATGAAGGCCGGCCTTACGGAAGATGAGATCGAGTACCTCGGAAGGACCGGAAGCGGCGTCGCAAAGGCGTCCCGCCGTGACCTGGCAGCGCTCCTTTGCAAGGGCACGGACGGTGCCACCACGGTAACGACCACCATGATGATCGCGCATATGGCCGGCATCAGCATCTTCGCGACCGGTGGCATTGGCGGCGTGCACAGAGGCGCCCAGACGACCATGGACATTTCAGCGGACCTTGAAGAGCTGGCACATACACCGGTCATGGTCGTGTGCGCAGGCGCAAAGGCAATCCTGGACCTGGGACTGACGCTTGAGTATCTGGAGACGAGAGGCGTACCGGTCATCGGATACCATACGGACGAGCTGCCTGCATTCTACACCAGAAAGAGCGGCCTCCCGGTAGATTACCGGATGGACTCTCCGGAGGAACTTGCGCGGCTTCTTAAGATCCAGCAGGCAATGCCGCATGCGGGCGGCGTACTCGTGACCAACCCGATCCCGGAGCAGTATTCCATGGATCCGGCCGTGATCAATGCGGCGATCGAGGAAGCGCTTCGCCAGGCGGAAGCGGAGCATATCCACGGCAAGGAGTCAACACCGTATCTGCTCGCAAAGGTCAAGGAACTGACCGGCGGAGACAGCCTGGAGTCCAACATCCGGCTCGTTTATAACAATGCCGGCCTTGCGGCAAGGGTCGCTGTCGCGTACAGCGAACTGAAGTGATATAGCCGGTAATGCTGCATAACGCAGTTCGAAAAGCGCAGACAGCATTTCGACAGTACGGCAATAACGGACATGATTGAATTGAACGGTATGCTGTGATATAATCAGAAATTGGGTAACCTTTCATCATTTAGATGAATTATAGTTAAACGGAGGAAAAGACAATGAGAAAATTTGGAGCAATTCTTCTGAGTGCAGCCATGATCGCATCTATGGCAGCATGCGGCGCAGCACAGCCGCAGCAGGTGTCATCTGCAGCATCCGAGGCAGCAGCTGCTGTTTCTGAGGCTGTTGAGACCGCACCGGAAGAAGTTAAGGAAGCAGTAGAGTCTGTTTCAGAAGTCGTTGAGTCAGCGGTTGAGTCCGTAGCAGCAGCTGCAGCAGAAGCTGCACCGGCAGGCGATATCACTGATCCGGATGAGATCCCGGATACCATGACTTCCGAAGACGGTAAGTACGAAGTCGCATTCGTTACCGACGTAGGCCAGCTGAAAGATAAGTCCTTCAACCAGGGAACCTATGACGGCGTTAAGCTCTATGCAGCAAACCACGGTCTCAGCTATAAGTACTATCAGCCGGCAAACGGCTCCGAGGCTACGGATGATGACCGTTATGACGCAATGAAGGCAGCAGCAGAGGGCGGCGGAAAGGTTATCGTCTGCGCAGGCTTCATGCAGGCAGGCGCTCTTGAGAAGGCAGCGAAGGATTATCCGGATTCCAACTTCATCTTCATCGATGGCTGGTCACTGGGTCTTGACAACGTTGCAGCAATCACCTTCCAGGAAGAGCAGTGCGGTTACTTCGC
Source organism: Lachnospiraceae bacterium (assembly GCA_017455005.1). GTDB lineage: Bacteria > Bacillota > Clostridia > Lachnospirales > Lachnospiraceae > Avilachnospira. Next base: position 4,571 of record JAFTBX010000011.1, read on the forward strand.
AGGCTATGCAGCAGTTAAGGAAGGCTATACCAAGCTTGGCTTCTGCGGCGGCGGCGGTGGAACCAACGATGCATGCTGCCGTTACGGCTATGGCTATGTCCAGGGCGCAAACGCAGCAGCTGCAGAGATGGGCGAGACTGTTGATATGAACTACAGCTGGCAGTATGGCGCTTCCTTCTCCGCATCACCGGAGCTGCAGGCTATGGCATCCGGCTGGTACGAGAACGGCACCGAAGTTATCTTCGCATGCGGCGGTTCCATGTTCGATTCTATCGCAGCAGCAGCATCTGCAAATGACGGCTATGTCATCGGCGTTGACTCTGACCAGTCCGGCGATTCCGACACCGTTATCACCTCTGCTCTGAAGCAGGTCGGTGCAGCAGCTGAGTGGGCAATCAGCAAGTCCTATGACGGAACCTGGTCCGAGATCGGCAACAACGGCACCACCCTCGGCGCAAAGGACGGCGCTACCGGCCTTCCGACCGATACCTGGATGCTTGAGAACTATTCTGTAGAGGAGTTCCAGGAGCAGTTCGACGCAGTCGTATCCGGCGAGCTTGAGATCGACGCTGACTTCGCAAACCTTGAGCAGGATTGGAGCAACGTAAACCTCAACATCATCTGATAGCTTTGAGCGGGGACGCAGACGGACGGCGGCAGAAAGCAAAAGCCTGCTTTTGATTTCATGACGGCGGCCGGACGGTTCCGGCGAATGCCGGAGAGCGAGAAAAGCGAAGCTTTTCGAACGCGTCACCGGTAAGAATAAGACATCAAGAAGACCCTTGTGGCAGTGTATGATCACTGGCGCAAGGGTCTTTTCATTTAAAAGTATTCCCAATTTCGAACCCTGTGCATTATAATAGGAATGGTGAAAGCATGTGACATGACTGACACGATTAAAACAGGAGACCATAGTTATGATCATAACCAGGACGCCGTTTCGAATGTCTTTTTTCGGCGGCGGCACAGATTTTGAAGAATACTTTAAGGAACACGGCGGAGCCGTGCTTTCCACGACTTTTGACAAATACTGCTACGTCAGCGTGCGACATCTGCCGCGCTTTTTTGACTACCGCAACGAGCTGATCTACTCCAGGATCGAGCGCGTGCAGCATACGGAGGACATCGAGCATCCGGCGATCCGTAACGCCATGCTTCTCCGCGACATGCATGAGCTGCGGCTGACCTATGACGCGGATCTTCCGGCAAGGTCCGGTCTCGGAACATCGTCTTCCTTCGCGGTTGGCATGCTCAACGCGTTCAGCGCGCTGAAGGGGAAGCGCTCCTCGAAACGGGAGCTCGCGGACCAGGCGATCTATGTCGAGCGCGTCATGTGTCAGGAAAGCGGCGGCATCCAGGACCAGATCGCGGCCGCGTTCGGCGGGCTCAACCTGATCGAGTTCGGTGCAGCAGGGTATGAAGTAAAGCCCCTTCAGATCTCCGAAGCGCGCAAGGAAGCGCTGAACGACAGGCTTCTGATGTTCTTTACCGGCTTTTCGAGATTTTCATCGGATATCCAGAAGGAAACAAAGAAAGCCATGACGGATAAAACAGCGCAGCTGAAAGAAATGACAGCGCTTGTTTATGAGGCGCAGCGGGTGCTGGAGGATGCCGGAGACCGCGGTAATACTGTTGCAGGTCCCGCGGCGGGACTTGACGAGTTCGGACGGATGCTGGACCATACCTGGCAGCTGAAGCGCGGGATCTCAAGCGGCATCTCCACGAACAGCATTGACAGCATGTACGCGGCGGGTCGAAATGCAGGCGCCCTCGGAGGAAAGCTTCTCGGCGCGGGTGGCGGCGGTTTCCTGGTCTTTTATGTGGAGCCTGAGTACCGCGAGGCTGTAAAACGGGCGATGAGTGACCTTTTATATATCCCGTTCCGTTTTGAAAACGAGGGCACGGCGGTCGTACATGACGAGCCGGAGACATACGTTAAGGAGTAAGCCGCGAATGCCGGCGAGATCCGGCGGCCATTGCGGCATTTATAAAAATAAAATATCAGATCACGATAAGATGAAACCATAAGCAGGAGGATGATGATATGACAATCGCACTTGGCAACGACCATGCGGCCGTTGAAATGAAGTTTTTTGTAAAGAAGTACCTGGAAGAGAAGGGCTATGAGGTCTTAAATCTCGGCACGGATACGCTTGACAGTGTCGACTATCCGGACTTCGGCGCCGCGGTCGGGCGTGCGGTCACCGGCGGTGAGGCTGAGCTCGGCATCGCGATCTGCGGATCGGGCGTCGGTATCAGTATCGCGGCAAATAAGGTAAAGGGCGTTCGCGCCGTCTGCTGCTCCGAGCCGTACAGCGCACGCATGAGCCGTGAGCATAACAATGCCAACGTACTTTGCTTCGGCGCACGCGTCATCGGACAGGAAATGGCAAAGATGATCATTGACGAGTTCCTGGCTGCGAAGTTCCAGGGCGGACGTCATGAAAAGAGAGTGAACAAGATCCTGGCACTGGAAGAGTGAAAAAGAGGTGTGAGATGGCAAAACTTGCATATAAGCAGGATGAGGGCGAATATCATATTCATGTAAAGAAAGGCGAGATCGGCCGGTATGTGATCATGCCGGGCGACCCGGGCAGAGTCGAGAAGATCGCGGCGTACTTTGACAATCCGAAGTTCGTCTCAAGCAATCGCGAGTTCGTGACCTATACCGGCACTCTGGACGGGGTGCTTGTAAGCGCGATGTCCACCGGCATCGGCGGACCGAGCGCGGCGATTGCGGTCGAGGAAGCGATCCACTGCGGCGCGGACACATTTATCAGGATCGGCACATCCGGAGGCATCCGCAAGGATGTTATGGGCGGCGATCTCTGCATCGCCACAGGCGCGATCCGTTTTGAGGGAACATCCAGGGAGTACGCGCCGCTTGAGTGGCCGGCGGTCCCGGACTTCGAGGTTACACTGGCACTCAAAGAAGCTGCAGATAAGCTCAACATGAAGGCGCACATGGGCGTCGTACACTGCAAGGACAGCTTCTACGGGCAGCACAGCCCGGATTCCATGCCGGTCGGACCGCAGCTTGATTTTGACTGGAGGGCCTGGAGAGCCATGGGCGCGACCTGCTCCGAGATGGAGTCGGCAGCCCTCTTTACGGTCTGTGCCGCAAGGGGCGTGCGCTCCGGATCGGTCCTGCATGTGGTCGCAAACCAGACGAGGCGGGAACTCGGTCTTGAGGATCCGCAGGCGTACGGCACCAACAGCGCAATCAAGACGGCGGTCGAAGCGATCCGCATATTAATCAAGAAAGATGCGTTGAGGACTTGATTGATTCCTAAAAAACAATAATATTCCCGAGCAGTGTGAGGTTAAAATGAGCAATATTAACAGAGTTTTCCTGATTGTTGTAGACAGCATGGGCTGCGGTGCAGCGCCGGACGCGGCGCGCTTCGGCGACGAAGGCTGCAATACGCTTGATACGATAAGACGGTCGCCGGCGTGGCACTGCCCGAACCTGGAGCGGCTCGGTATCTTCCACATCGACGGCTTTAAGCCGGGACATAAGTATTATCTGCCGGATCCGGATGAGGGCGGCTGCTGCGGCCTGTATGACGATGATAAAAAGCCGGAGCCGGAAGGAATCTACGGAAGGCTGCAGGAGCTTTCCGCCGGCAAGGATACGACGGCAGGTCACTGGGAGATCGCGGGTCTCGTGACGGAAAAGAGTTTTCCGACTTTCCCAAACGGATTTCCGAAAGAGATTATCGATGAGTTTGAGCGCAGGACCGGCAGGGGAACACTCGTGAACCTTCCTTACTCCGGCACGACGGTCATTCATGACTACGGCGAGGAGCATATGCGCACCGGCAAGCTGATCGTCTATACATCCGCGGACTCGGTCTTCCAGATCGCGGCGCACGAGGATATCGTGCCGATAGAAGAACTGTACCGCTACTGCAGGATCGCGCGGGAAATGCTGACCGGGGAGTATGGTGTCGGCAGAGTCATCGCGCGGCCTTTTACAGGAACGTGTGCGGATGACTTTAAGCGCGTGGGTGAGCACAGGCATGATTTCTCGATCCTTCCACCGAAGGATACGATGCTGGACGTGCTGCAGCAAAACGGGCTTGCCAGCATTGGCATCGGAAAGATCCGGGATATCTTTGCCGGAAAGGGCGTCGATGAGCGCTTCTCGGATCCGACGGAGGTCAATGTGGAAGGCATGGAGAGAACGATCGCGCTCCTCAAAGAAGACTGGAAGGGTCTTTGCTTTGTCAATCTCGTCGAAACGGACAGCGTTTTCGGACACCGCAGGGATATAGAAGGCTACGCAAAGGCGGTGAGTACCTTTGACCGACAGCTTGGCGAGCTGATGGACGGCATGTCCGACGGAGATGTCGTCATGATCACGGCGGACCACGGCTGCGACCCGGCCTTCAAGGGCACGGACCATACACGCGAGTATATCCCGATCATCGCCTGGGGTAAGGCGTTCAAGAGCAATGTTGACCTCGGTACCAGGGTCGGTTTTGGTGACATTGCAGCAACAATACTTGACATATTCGGTATAAATGCGGATACTATTGACGGTAAGTCATGGAAGCAGGCTGTGCTGAAGTGACCTCCAGGATCAGGAGAATACATTAACTGAGAATGCAGAAAACGCCAAAAGTCATAGTCATCATCCCGAATTATAATGGACTGAAGTTCATGGATCAGTGTATGAATGCTCTCGCAGGGCAGACATACACTGATTTTGCTGTTCTTATCGTAGATAACGGCTCTAAGGACGGATCGGTAGAGTATCTGAAGGGACTTGCGGCAGAGACCGAAAGCGTATCTTCTGCACCTTCCGGCTGCACATCGCAGACTGCTGAGAGGGAAGGCGCATCATACGGCTTTCCGATCGACATCATCCTGCTGAAAGAAAACACCGGATTTTCGGGCGCTGTCAATGTCGGCATCTCCGCTGCAAAATCGGAGTATGTGGTGCTCCTCAATAACGACACCGAGGCGCAGCCGGGATATCTCAAGGCACTCGTGGAGCCTTTTGAACGCGACAGGCACAAAAAGCTTTTTGCCGTTTCTCCGAAGATGGTGCAGCTTTATCATCAGGACCTGCTGGACGACGCGGGCGACGGGTACAATCTCTTCGGCTGGGCGTTCCAGCGCGGCGTCGGGCAAAGCGTGAAAACGCCGAAGTTCAATCACAGGACGGATGTGTTCTCCGCATGCGCGGGCGCTGCGGCGTACCGGCGGAGCGTCTTTGAGGAGATCCGGCTGAACCGGGAGAACGAAGAGTACGAGGACCTCGACGGCCGCCTTTGGCCGGCGCATTCCTACTTTGACCCGCTGCATTTCGCGTACCTCGAAGACCTCGATGTGTGCTTTAGGGCGAGGATTCACGGCTACCGGGTGATGTATGAGCCGACGTCGGTCGTGCTTCATGTGGGGAGCGGCACCTCCGGATCAAAGTACAACTCCTTCAAGGTAAAGCTTGCGGCGAGAAACAACGTCTATCTGAACTATAAAAACATGCCGCTTTTGATGCTTCTTCTGAACCTGCCGGGGATCTTTATGGGCGTCATCATTAAACTCGGCTTCTTTGTGAAGATTGGTTTCGGGAAGGACTACATAAAGGGCTTCATGGAAGGCATCCGGACGCTGGAAAAGTGCCGGCCGCATAAGACCTTTTTTGTGCCGCAGCGGCTCCTTACCTATCTTGGGATCGAATGCATGCTGATCCGGGATACATTTTCCTATATACAGGATTTTGCTGTGCGGCAGGCGGCGAAGCTTGGAAAGAAATAATATATGAGATACAGAGTTGACTCCATGAGTCTGAGAGACGGGGTGCTGATGCTGGAAGGCTGGTGCATCCCATCGAAGACCGATAAAATCGAATACAGTGTGACAGACCGGCAGGGTAATCCCATGAAGTGCACGGCCGTGGCGAGGGACCGCGTAGACGTGGCCCAGCAGTTCGGTGCGGACCGCATGAGCGGATTTACCGTGGCGGTCCCCTTTGAGCGTGATCAGGACGCGTATCTTGTGATGCGGGATGGCAATGACGTCCGACGCGTAAGGGTCAACAATCAGATCATTGAAAAGCGTAATTCCATCAAGGCGAAGCGAGCGGAAAAGCTCTGGGCGCTCGTGCACTTTGAGACGCTGGTCGTCTCCTGGGACTTCATCCGTGAAAACGGCCTCAGGGCTTTCTGGAAGAAAGCGATCCATAAGATCAAGAAGATCGACGAGGACTATGATTATCCGGAGTGGCAGTTCAAGACCGCATTAAGCGAAGCGGAGATCGAGGCACAGCGGACGGCGTGGCAGAGTCTGGAGTTTCACTATAGTGAGTATATGGGCAATGCTGCCGCACCCGGACAGAACGCGGCGCCGCTCATCAGCATCGTCATCCCGGCATACAACACGCCGGAGAAATACCTGACCATGCTGCTGGATTCCTTCAAGGCGCAGACCTATCCGAACTTTGAAGCGGTCATCGCGGACGGCTCGGAAGCGGGAAACACCGAGGTGAAAGATACCGTCGCAAGGTATGCGGCGGAGGATCCGAAGCGCTTCCGGCTTGTGGATGTCGGCGGCAACAAGGGCATCGCCGGCAATACCAATGCCGGTCTCGAAGCGGCGACAGGAGATTTCATCGCGCTCTGCGATCATGATGACGAGCTCCCGCCGTGGGCGCTCTATGAAGTGGTGAAAGCGATCTCCGCGTATCCGAAGGCACAGTTTATCTATACGGACGAGGATAAGATCGACTTTGACGGCAAAGCGCTTTTTGAACCGCATTTCAAGTCAGATCTGAACATGGAAATGCTCTGCTCCGTGAACTACATCTGCCACCTGAGCGTGATCCGCCGGGATCTCTTACAGAAAGTCGGCGGCTTCCGGGCGGAGTTTGACGGCGCGCAGGACCATGACTTTTTCTTCCGCTGTCTCGAAGAGGCAACGAAGGAAGAGAAGGGCGAGCTTGCTAAGTGGAGAAAGTATTTTACGGACCGGGCCGGGGAAACGGCGCCGGGCGAGTTCCGGCTTCCTGCAGATAAGAAGGAACAAAACTCCAAAATTAATGAGAGTGTAAATGAAAAAGATATAGATAATTATAAAATATCGTTCACGAAAGAAACTGTATCAGCACTTCGGGAAGGAAGATTCACTTCCGAGGCCGTCATCCATATCCCTGTGATCTGTTATCACTGGCGGTACCACAAGGGTTCGACGGCATCAGATCCGAAGGCCAAGCTCTATGCTTTTGAAGCGGGCAGCCGCGCGGTCAGGGCGCACTATGACCGTATGGGCCTTCCGTATGCGGATGTTGAAAAGGGCGTGACCTACGGATACTATCATACGAAGTTCGCGGTGCCGGATGCCGGATCAGACGCGCCGCTCGTCTCTGTTATCATCCCGAACAAGGACCATACGGCGGACCTGGATACCTGTATTCGTTCTGTCATCGAACACTCCGAGTACAGAAATCTGGAGTTTATCGTCGTCGAGAATAATTCGACGGAAGCTGAGACCTGGGCATACTACAGGAAAGCGGATAATGTGACGCCGGAAGCGGACAGGGAAAAGCTGTTTGGAAATGACGACGGCGCGGCAACCGGGGAGACCGGCTACTTTCCGAACGAGTATGGCGACAGCATCCCCGTGCGGGTGGTTCGCTGGGTACCGGATGAAGAACATCCGGGCTTTAATTACAGCGCGATCAATAACTATGGCGTACGCTTCGCGCGCGGCGAGGAGCTTCTGTTCCTCAATAACGACGTGGAGCTGATCAGCCCTGCCTCTATCACTGAGATGGTGGCCTACGCGTCCCGGCCGGAGGTCGGCATCGTGGGCGCACGGCTCATGTACGGCGACGATACGATCCAACACGCCGGCGTTATCGTGGGTCTCGGCGGCATTGCGGGCGCAGCTTTTGTGGGGCTCCATGAAAAGGAAAACTCCTATATGCACCGCATGATGTGTGTACAGGACTTAAGTGCCGTGACGGCAGCCTGCCTTATGATGCGAAAAGAGACCTTCCTTGCGGCAGGCGGCTTCAGGGAGGAACTCGCTGTCGCGTTTAACGACATTGACCTCTGTATGAAGGTCCGGGCGATGGGTCAGCTTGTGATCTATGATCCCTATGTGACCTTCCATCACTATGAGTCCAAGTCGAGAGGCCTGGAGGATACGCCGGAGAAGGTGCAGCGCTTTAATAACGAGATCGCGATCTTCGCGCATTACTGGGACGGGATCCTTCAGGCGGGTGACCCCTACTATAACCCGAACCTGACGCTCCGAAAGGCGAACTTTGCGCTCAGGGACCTCTTGAAAGAAAAGCCCGGCGAGCCCTATAAACTGGAGCTGGATGTGGAAAAACAGCTTCAGACAGTGCTTCGGGAGAAGCAGAGAAGGGGATTGAGCTGAGCATGCCATGCCGGCAGCAGACGGATCCGGAACCCGAGAACCGGGGTTTCGGAGAGATTTGATTTAACCGAAAATTAAGAAATTAGAAACACATAGACGTAATCGCTATAGTATAATATACTGGTTAAATTGGAATAGGTCGCCCTATGATAAAAAACAACCAGTCAAAATTCAATCTTTCGCATGTGCTGCTGGATGCGGTGGTTATCGCCCTGTCCTACGCGCTTGCCTACTATATCATCATCGGGGCCAATCTGGGTCTTGCCGGCGCGCCGGGCACACTGCCCGCGGAAGTCTACTTCCGGGCGCTTTACATTATCATACCGGTCTACCTGATCCTGTATGTGATCTTTGACCTGTATGTGCCCAAGCGGATCCAGTCGAGGCGCAGAGAGTTTGCCAACATTTTAAGGGCAAACATCATGGGTCTCATGCTCTTCACTTTCGTGCTGTTCGCCGGACGAAACATACACGGCATCGGCCCTTATCTGAGGAACTTCTCGACCCGTATGATCGTGGCCTTCTTCGGGGCCAACATCGTTCTTGAGACAGCTTTCCGCAATGCTGTCCGCACGATGCTCCGGCACATCCGGGCGCAGGGCTTCAACCAGAAGCATATGCTGCTGATCGGCTACTCCGCGGCGGCAAGAGGCTTCATCGAACGAAACAACGACAACCCCGAATGGGGCTATCATATCCTGGGACTTCTGGACGATGATCTGGAAGAGGGCGCAGTCGTCGACGGCGTACCGGTACTCGGAGATCTTTCCGCGCTCCGCGGGATCCTCGCGGGCAATGATTTCGACGAGATCGTTGTCACATTGCCGCTGGATAAGTACGAGTATTTAAAGCCGGTCGTCAATATCTGCGAGAAGTCGGGCGTACATACCATGTTCGTGCCGGACTACCAGAACATCATCCCGACGACGCCATATACAGAGGATCTCGAAGGCCTGCCGGTCGTACACATCCGGCATGTGCCGCTCACCAGCGTTTTCAACGCGACGCTTAAGCGTACCGTCGACATTGTCGGCGCAATCGTGGCGCTCATCATCTTCAGCCCGCTGATGCTCGGCGTGATGATCGGCATCAAGCTCACAAGCCCCGGACCTGTCATTTATGCGCAGGAACGGGTAGGTCTGCACAACCGGACTTTTAAGATGTACAAGTTCCGGTCCATGTATGTGCAGCCGCCGGAAGAGGAACTGAACCGCTGGACGACGAAGGGCGATCCGAGAGTGACGAAGATCGGCAGATTCATCCGTCGGTTCAATATAGACGAGATGCCGCAGTTCATCAATGTCTTAAAGGGCGACATGAGCCTCGTGGGGCCGAGACCTGAACGGCCGCAGTTTGTGGAGAAGTTCAAGGAAGAGATCCCGCGCTACATGATCAAGCACCAGGTAAGGCCGGGTCTTACGGGATGGGCACAGGTAAACGGTTACAGAGGTGATACTTCGATCCAGAAGCGGATCGAGCATGACCTGTATTATATAGAAAACTGGACATTCGGACTGGACGTCAAGATCCTGTTCCTGACACTGTTCAAAGGGTTCAAGAATGCATACTGACAACGATATTTTTGAAGATCTGGATATACACGGAAGTGAAAGCGACAGCACCGGCGGAAACGGCGGTACGGCCGGCGGTTCTTCCGCACCTGCCGGAAAGCCGGCGGCTGCACAGACAGGCAAGTCCGTAACTCCCGCCTCAGGGAAAGCGCCGGCACCGTCATCCGCAAAGCCGCAGCAGACGGAAGCATTCCGTTCCTACGCGGAGGATGAGGGCATCTTCGAGGACCTCGAAATGGAGGATAAGATCTACTCTTCCGCAGTCGGCAACCGCCGCAAGGACAGCGGCAGGACCGGGCGCAGCGGATCTCCGAAGGAGCTGAACACGGTCGACTCCACGCTCGACAGCCGCAAGGTCAGCCGTGAAAAGGCGCAGAAGAAAAAGTCCCGGATCCGCAGCATTATCCTCTGGACGATCATCGAGGCGATCACGCTCTGCGCGATCTTCGTCTACGGTTATGTCCTTAGGAACTGGAACCTGATCGCGCGTCCGGAGGTAAAGCTCGCCGCAATCGAAAACCACAACCTGTCCCTCGATAAGAAGAAGGAGATGGAAGGCTACTGGAACATCGCGGTCTTCGGCGTCGACGGCAGAAGCAGCGACGTCGTGGGCAGAGGCCTGAACTCCGACGTCATCCTCGTCGCAAGCATCAACAAGGATACCGGCGAGATCCGCCTGGTCTCCGTGTTCCGTGACACCTACCTCAACATTTCGGACAGCAACAGCTACAACAAGATCAACCAGGCTTACGCCATCGGCGGACCTGAGCAGGCGATCGCCGCTCTCAACAAGAACCTGGATTTGAATATCCAGAACTACGTTACCTTTAACTGGAAGGCCGTAGCGGACGGCATCAATATCCTCGGCGGCGTGGATAACATCCCGATCTCCAAGGCAGAGCTCTACTATATCAATGCCTACATTACGGAGACCGTCAAGGCGACGGGCATAGGCTCCTACCAGCTGAAGAATACCGGCGAGCAGCACTTGGACGGCGTGCAGGCCGTAGCATACGGACGTCTCCGTTACATGGACAACGACTTCGCCCGTACGGAACGTCAGCGCCGGATCATCAAGGCATGCTTTGAAAAGGCCAAGAAGGCAAACTTCTCCGTCCTGAACAACATCATGGTCGTCTGCTTCCCGCAGGTCGCGACCAACATCGGCTTCAACGACATCATTGCGATGGCGCAGAACATCGGTGACTACAACATTACGGAGACCGGCGGATTCCCATGGCAGCGAGGTGACGCCATCATCGGCAAGAAGGGCGATGTGGTCGTTCCCGCTACCTTAGAGTCCAATGTCCGCTATCTTCATGAGTTCCTCTTCGGTGATACGGATTACACACCGTCTGACGCGGTCCTCCGCTACAGTCAGAAGATCAAGGAAGATTCGAACTACTATAAGGAAGCCAAGTTTATCGAGTCCGTCGCAACGGACGGCGGCGTCATCCAGAAGCCGAAGGTCAATACCGGAGGTTCTTCGGGCAGCAGCAAGAACACGGAAGATGACGACGAGGATGAGGAAGAGATCACACTCGGTATCGATGAGGACGGCAGCTATATCTATCCGACAGATGAGGACGGCAATATCGTCATCCCGACGGATGAAGACGGCAACATCATCTACCCGACCGACGAGGACGGCAACATCATCAAGGAGACCACGATCCGGCCTACAGATGTGGTGGACGGCGAGATGGAAGGTGCTCCGGGCGAACTTGACGAAGACGAAAGCGACGAGCCGTTAGGACCTGACGGCAGCGTGCAGCGGCCGGATGACGCCGACACCAATCCTACCCGTGAGGTGGAGGATACCGACTCCGACGGCGAACCCGTCTTAAGCCCCGGCGGCACAGGCGGACCAGGAAGCAGCAGCTCCGGCAGTTCATCGGGAACACCGGGCGGCTCATCACTGACGCCGGGTTCCACAACCGGTTCCTCCTCATCGACCGGCAGTCCGGAAGACGGACCGGGAAGCAGCAGCTCAGGCAGCTCATCTTCGGGCAGCCCCGGCGGCATTATCAGTGAAGGCGGACCGGGTTCGGTAGACATCGGTACGGACACGAGCACAAGCGGACCGGGCAGTTCTTCATCGTCCGGCAGCTCCGACAGTTCACCGACACCGGGCAGTTCCGGAAGCAGTTCTTCCAGCCCTGACAGCGGGTCATCCTCCGGTTCATCGGGCGGACCGAACCCGGGGTCGACATTTATTGATACCGGTTCTACAGACGGACCCGCAGGCGCGGCGGCACCTGTATCCAGTGACGTAGTCACCGACAGCCCGGGCTGAGGCGGCTGAAAGAAAGTCAAAAATGAGAAAAGCCATTCTATGAAGCGTTACGTTTTCACAGGATGGCTTTTTTATTTTATGTGACGCAGTTTAGATTTGTTTAATGATTCAAACACAGATTTATACACAAATGAACACAATTCCGTCACAAATAAGGGGTAAAACTATAGCTGTAAAGAGAAAGAAAGATCCGTTCCGGGTGACGGACGGTAACCGCGGCAGCATACGGGAGCCGGCAGTGAAGATGAGCCCGATACAGGATCTGCGTAAATACAGCAGGAGGAAACTGGTATGAAAAAATTTCTGGCAATCGTTTTATCAGCCGTACTGTTCGGCGGCGTAGCCGGCGGTACCATGTACGGAGTAAACCGGCTGGCAAATCAGCAGACCAGCCAGGCGGCAGTGATCGAGCTTCCCGCGGAGGGCGCTGAGGCTGATGCAGGTGCAGATGCGGCGGACGTAACAAAGAACGGCGCGTCTGGTATCGCGGATACGGAAACCGCTGCCAACGCGGACGGTAAGACTTCCACCGCAGTGGCAGACGCTGTACAGGCAGCGCTCAAGATCAAGCCCGGCACTGAGACTGCAGCGGACGCATCCGAAGCGAACAACGCAAAGTCCGCGTACGGCGTACGCCTCGATGTCTCCGACATCGTTGAAGACGCTATGCCGCAGCTCGTCAGCATTACCAATACGATGCTGATCAAGCAGAACGGTTACTCAAGCCTCTTTGATTATTTCTACGGCGGCGGATATATCCAGGAGTACGAGGTACCGGCATCCGGTTCCGGCGTTATCCTTGACAAGACCGATACCGAGCTTCTGATCGTTACCAACAACCACGTCGTCGCGGACTCCAAGGAGCTGCAGGTAACCTTCATCGACGGTGAGACTGTCGATGCAGCCATCAAGGGCACCGATGATGAAGTCGACCTTGCGGTCATCGCAGTCAAACTGGATGATATTCCGGAAGAGACGATGGATGCCATCAAGATCTCCAAGCTTCATGTCACCGACGACTTAAAGCCCGGCCAGGGCGTCATCGCCATCGGCAACGCGCTCGGTTTCGGCCAGACCGTTACCGTCGGATATATCTCCGCACTGAACAGAGAGATCCAGGCAGAGGGCAGCACCTACAGCGATCTGATCCAGGTCGACGCAGCAATCAACCCCGGCAACTCCGGCGGTGCGTTGATCAACATGGACGGCGAGGTCATCGGCATCAACGTTGCGAAACTCAGCAACACGGCAGTAGAGGGTGTGGGCTACAGCATCCCGATCTACAAGGTGACCGACGTACTGGACAACCTTTCCAATGCGAAGACCAAGGTCGAAGTCGCGGAAGAGGACCAGGGCCGCCTCGGCATCTACATGAACACCGTAACTTCTGAAAATGCCGCAGCGTTCGGAATCCCGGCAGGCGTTATTATCACAGGCTTCTCTTCAGAGGAGTTCGAAGGCGTGAACCCGGACAATGTACAGGCATCTCCGGCAGAGGACGCAGGCCTTCTCAAGAACGATATCGTGACCGCATTTGACGGCCAGAAGGTCACAAACGCACAGCAGCTGCAGCAGCTTGTAAAATACTATGAGTCAGGCAGCAAGGTCGATGTCACCGTACAGCGTCTCAATGACGGCAAGTACGAGGAAAAGACCGTGACCGTGACCCTCGGCGGCAAAAACGATGAGAGCATCGCAAGCGACGCGGCAAGAAAGGCCTATGAGAAGCTGAACCCGCAGAGCGGCAACGAGGAAGAGGAGACTGAAGCTCAGGCGCCGCAGGACGGAAAGAAGCCCGGTCAGAAACCGGCAAAGCCTGAAGCAAACGCTGAGGAAGGTACAGAGTCCGAGAACAATGCAGCCGGTGCCGAGGAAGGTACCGGTGAAGAAACACCGAGCCAGAGCGGCAGAGGCAGCATGGACGAGATCTACGATCTGTTCAGACAGTTTATGGATCAGTACCACTAACATAACCTCGGGATATAGCTGAAAGACAATAAAAGTTATACAATAAGCTTGACAAAGAATCCGTCTTTGGGGATACTGAAAGGTACCACAAGGACGGATTCTTTTATGACTGAAAGAAATATCAATCTGAATAAAGACGGTGATCGCATGACCGGCAAGCTCAAACAGCTCGCGGGACGTATCCGGGAGCTGAGGGAGATCGCGGGTCTTACGGTCGGCGAGATGGCAGCACGGACCGATACGCCTGTGGACGAGTATATCGCCTGTGAGAACGGCGAGCACGACCTGAGCTTTGC
>JAFTBX010000012.1 GCA_017455005.1 Lachnospiraceae bacterium
AGGCATGTAAGAAGGCCGACATGGGATTCATCTGCATGAAGGCGATCGCGGGCGGCCTGATCACAAACGCAAAAGCAGCAGCTGCGTTTATCCTCCAGTTTGATAATGCCCTTCCGATCTGGGGCATCCAGAAGGAAGAAGAACTGGATCAGTGGCTGGACCTTTTTGAAAATACACCCGAAATGGATAAAGAAATCTCTGAATTTATCGAGAATGAACGGAAAGAACTGGCGGGAGAGTTCTGCCGCGGCTGCGGATACTGCGCACCGTGTACCGTGGATATCGAGATCAATACCTGTGCGCGCATGTCCCTGATGGTACGCCGCGCGCCGTCGGATACATGGCTCAATGAGGCAAACCAGGCTAAGATGAAGAAGATCGAAGACTGCGTGGACTGCGGACTCTGCATGACCCGCTGTCCGTATGAGCTGCCGATCCCGGAACTCCTCAGAAAGAACTATGAGGACTATCAGAACATTCTCTCCGGCAAGACCAAGCTCTGGAACTACGGCTGATGACCGAAAGCTGAAAATGTTGTTTTAATGGAATCACGGGTCAAGTCAGAAAAGAAGATAACGCACAGCGCCGGCATCCGGCTGCTGAAGGACCTCGCGGGGGCAGTCCTCGCGGGGCTTCTTGCAGTACTTTTTATTAACCGGGGCGTGCTGCTGCACCATGCGGATGTCAGCGACGCGGAGGCTTCCGCGATCCTGATGGAAAAAGAAGCGGCAGAAAACAATGGGGCGGGAGCGTTGGATGCTTCGGATACGGTACTTCCCAAAGGCATGTGGGAAGCGACTGACACAAACTCCTCCACGGTCATTCGTCCTGACGGGTCTGTGATGGTCAGCTTCAGCGGCTTTCCGGTCGGCGTGTACATCAAGCGTCTGGCGGTGGAACTGGAAGCGCTCCGAGAGCGGCCGACAAGGCTTGATATCGAGGTGACCCGCCTGGTCAGCGGAAGCCCGGTGACGAAGGCTTACGGGGATTTCCAGCCGATCTATCTCGGGACGGAAGTTCTGGATCTGGATGCGGAAAATGTTCTCTCCGTTTCGCTGCGCCCGGCAGAACAACAAAACGCAGCGGCAGACCTTACGGCGCCATCGGAAGAATCGTTTTTCAGGACAGGCGCGATCCTGGTCGATAACCGTTTCCTGTGGGATCCGTATGTCTTTATGTTCGCGCTGCTCGGCGTGTTCGCGTTGCTTGTGATGATCGACTTCCGGAAGCGGATGACGGATCATCCGGAGCTTGCGTTCCTTCTGATCGCGCTTGCCTTAGGCGTCACGATGACGGCGGGACTTCCGCGCAATAAGGTCGGCTATGATGAGGAAACGCATCTGCAGGCGGTCATGGATATGGCGAGTTTCCCGTCTTCGGAACTGCATGTCTCCGACGCGATGCTCAACCAGCTGCTGATCACAGAGTATAACCATCCGGACGCGCAGCCTCAGGGCATGACCGAGATGGCGGAGTGGGACGATAAACTCGGCGCGCTTGCTGACTATAAGCAGGGCGCGCATACGCCGGACTTTTATACGATGCCGAACCGCATGCCGGCGTATCTTGCGATGGCGGCTGCCATGAAAATCGGAAAGGGGCTGAACCTTCCCTGGCCGATGCTGCTCCTTGTAACGAGGCTCGCGAACCTTGTGATGTATGCCTGCGTCATGGCGCTTGCGATCCGGATCTGTCCGCGCGGAAAGTATCTCATGATGCTGATCGGGCTCTTTCCGGTCAATCTCTTTCTCGCCTGTACAGTGAGTTACGATCCCTTTATCACGGCTTTTTTGAGTATGGGGTACGCGTTCCTGTTAAAAAGCAGGAAATATGTTGTCCCTGCCCTGATCTGCATCTTTGTCGGATGCCTCGCGAAGGCGGTCTATGCTCCGATGGCGATGCTGGCATTGATCTGGCTGGGAAGACATGAAAATGACGATGCCTGGCATCCGGATACAAAGGACTGGCTTCTGCTCTTTGGCTGCGGCGTGGTCTTTATCCTGCTGATTGGCACATTTATCCTGCCGACTGTTATGGCGCCTGCCGAGACTGGTGATGTCCGCGGCGGCGAGGCTGTTTCGGAGGTCTCCCAGGTCGGTTTTATCCTGGGCAATCCCTTACGATATGCGTGGATCCTCGTTCGTCAGATCTTCCGCTGGATCCCGCAGTGCTGGTTCGGCGCGGACTGTACGACGCATATGGGTCATCTGGTCAACGGAACGACGGCATTTAAAGGATACTATCCCGCATATCTGATCATGCTTGTGGTCACGATCGTCGCGAGCTGGTTCAACGAGAAGGGGCACTTCGGCGTCACAGGCACTGAGGATGAGATTATCCGGAAGCTGCAGATCCCGCAAAGGGTCTGGACCTTCCTCATGGTCGGCGCGGCAAGTGCGCTCATCTGGACCTCGATGTATGTGGCATTTACCGAGCCCGGGGCGGAAGAGATCGGCGGTGTGCAGGGACGTTATTTCATTCCGCTCATGTTCCCGCTCTATATGGTGCTTTCCGGACCGCTTGAAACGAAACCTTCGTTGTGGTATTATCTATTGGAATTGGCGGAGCTTATCATGCTGGCGCTGACCGTATGGACGACGGTCATCAGCAGGTTCTGCCTGTAAGATCCTGTTCCTGCTGACAGGAAGAAAAAAGGAGAAAATCATGGGTCAGATCAAAGTGAGCCGCTGCGAGAAGAACGGCAAGACTATCGAAGGACTCTATGTCATAGAGCCTACGGTGCATACAGATGCCCGCGGGTATTTTGTGGAGACATACAATAAGCGTGATTTTGAAGAAGCCGGACTCAATATGGAGTTCGTGCAGGATAACCAGTCCTGCTCCGTGAAGGGCGTGCTCCGCGGCCTGCATTATCAGAAGCAGTTCCCGCAGGGAAAGCTCGTCCGCGCGCTCAAAGGCAGAGTATTTGACGTCGCTGTAGATCTTCGGACTCACTCCGAGACCTACGGTATGTGGTATGGCGTGGAACTGACCGAGGAGAATAAAAAGCAGTTTTATATCTCCGAGGGCTTTGCGCACGGGTTCCTGGTATTGAGCGATATTGCGGAGTTTGCTTATAAGTGTACGGACTTCTATCATCCGGGCGACGAGGGCGGACTTATCTGGAACGATCCGGAGATCGGCGTTGAGTGGCCGATCGAAGAAGGCATGGAGCTGCTGCTGTCCGATAAGGACACCAAGTGGGGCGGCCTCAGCGAGACCTTCAAGTTCTGATCAGGGTGTGAGCACGTTATGCATCTTTTGAAACAGCTTTTTTCCGAGCTGAAGGACAAGCGGAAAATGATCGCAGGGCTGGCAGCCTCTGACTTCAAGAAGAGATTTGTCGGCTCTTATTTTGGTGTGGTCTGGATGTTCGTCAATCCGGTCGTGACCGTGCTGATCTTCTTCTTCATCTTCCAGCTGGGTATGAAGTCCGTGCCGCCGGTACCGGATACGCCCTATGTCATCTGGCTGATCCCGGGCCTGGTTCCCTGGTTCTTCTTTAATGAGTCCGTATCGGGCATCACCAATGTGCTGAACGAGTACAACTACCTCGTGAAAAAGGTCGTTTTCCCGGTAGAACTGCTTCCTGTCATCAAGGTCTGCTCCTGTTTTCTGGTGCACGCCTGCTTCCTGGTTATTATGTTTGCGGTCTTCCTGATCGGAGGTGTGAGGCCGCAGGCAACATGGATCCAGGTGCTATACTACTCGATGGCAACATTGATCCTGGCGCTCGGCATCGGCTTTCTGACCTCTGCGGTCAATGTCTTCTTTAAGGACATGACGCAGATCGTCGGCATCTGTCTCCAGTTTGGCATGTGGCTTGCGCCGATCATGTACTGGGACGGCATGTTCACCGCGGATCATCCGTGGATGGCGCCGATCTTCAAGATCAACCCGATCTATTATATCGTCAGCGGATACCGTGATTCCATGCTGACCGGCCACTGGTTCTGGGAGCGCCCGCTTAACACGATCTATTTCTGGGTCGTGACGGCGGTGATCTTCTATGCCGGTCTCAAGATCTTTATCAAGCTTCGTCCGCATTTTTCGGATGTATTGTAACTGTAATTAGGCGGGCCGTGCTGCCTGCCGTCGTTTGGAGGATAACAGGTGATCAGATCCATTTTAGTCATCTTTTTCTTTTTTTGCTTTTTCTTCTTCGGGCTTCCGGTTGTCGGCGTGCTCTTTATCGTCAGACACTTTAATCCGCAGGCAGAGAGGAACGCGACTTTTAAAATCATCAAAGCATTTCTCCGCTTTGAACTCTGGGTCTCCGGCACAACAGTGACGGCATCCGGCGTTGAGAACATCCCCGATGATGAACCCTGCCTTTTTGTCGGCAATCACCAGTCTTACTACGATGTTTTATGCCTTTATGTCCTGCTGAAGCATCCGACAGGATTTATCGCGAAAAAGCAGATCGCGAAGATCCCGGTCATGGGATGGTGGATGATCCTCATGGATTGTCTCTTCCTCGACCGTGATGACGTCAGACAGGGTCTCGAAGTGATCCGGGCTGCGATCACTTATGTCAAGGAAGGCGTATCGATCTGCATCTTCCCGGAGGGCACACGCAACAAAAACGCGGACAAGACGGAACTGAACGAGTTCAAGGAGGGAAGTCTCAAGATCGCGCAGCGTACCGGCTGCCCGGTTGTTCCTGTTGCAATCAAAGGCACGGCGGATATCTATGAAAACCACCGCCCCTTTGTACGAAAGGCGCATGTGCATGTTTCTTTCCTGAAGCCGTTCCGCATCGCGGACCTGCCGGCGGAGCATAAGAAAAAGGCGGCGGCCTATACCAGGGGCCTCATCATGGAGGAACTCAGGAAGTAACGACGCCTGCGGAGTATGCGCTTTTCTGATGATAACGGTGACATGACCGTGAAAATCGTCAGAAATCGGTAGCTGAAAATTTTGTGAATCTTCATAGTTTTGCAATACGTTCTGCCATTTTTCCTGTATAATTATCTCAAGATTTATTTCAAAGGAGAGTACAAATGCCGGATATTCACATTCTCGTAGTTGACGATGAAAATGAGATCGCCGATCTGGTCGAGATCTATCTTGTATCTGACGGTTATACTGTTCATAAGGCTTCGAGCGCGGAGGAAGGTCTCCGTATAATCGAGGAAGAGGAGATCCATCTGGTTCTTCTGGACATTATGATGCCCGGCATGGACGGCATCCAGATGTGCAAGAAGATCCGTGAGACCTCCAATGTGCCGATCATCATGCTGAGCGCGAAGGGCGCGGATCTTGATAAGATCATGGGTCTCGGTGTCGGCGCGGATGACTATGTCACAAAGCCGTTCAACCCGCTGGAGCTGACGGCGCGCGTCAAGTCGCAGCTGAGACGCTATACCCAGCTCAATCCGAACAACCAGGCGGCGGCGCAGGAGAATAATGAGATCCATATCCGCGGCCTTTCCATCAACAAGGATAACCACAAGGTACTGATCGACGGTGAAGAGATCAAGCTCACACCGATCGAGTTTGATATCCTGTATCTTCTTTCTTCCAACCCCGGCAAGGTCTTTTCCACGGATGAGATCTTTGAGAAGGTCTGGAACGAGAAGGTCTACGAGGCCAATAACACCGTCATGGTCCACATCCGCCGTCTGCGCGGCAAGATGAAGGAAGACCAGCGCCAGGATAAGATTATTTCTACCGTCTGGGGCGTTGGCTACAAGATCGAGAAATAAATGAAGAACGATATTGCCAAGCGCTACCGCACGCGCTTCATTATCAATCTTATCATAGCCGCGTTTATTACGTGTCTGATTGAAAGCCTGCTTATATTTAATATCGGCAGGCTTGTCTTGGCGTTAAGCAATAATTACGAACAGGGCAGCATTTACATGCTGTTCTATGTATTCAGTGCGGTGTTTATTTTCGCGCTGGTGTTTTACCTGCTGCAGCTGAGATCTATTAATTACATCAACGACTTAAGCCAGGCGATGGCGGATATCGCGGACGGAAAGCTCGATACCAAGGTGAGGGTCGAGGGCGATGATGAGTTTTCGCAGATGGCAGAGAACTTAAACAGTC
The DNA here is from genome assembly GCA_017455005.1 of Lachnospiraceae bacterium. GTDB lineage: Bacteria > Bacillota > Clostridia > Lachnospirales > Lachnospiraceae > Avilachnospira. The sequence continues at coordinate 6,055 of JAFTBX010000012.1, forward strand.
TCGGCGAGGATCTGGAGAAGCTCCTTGAGGTGGAGCGTGAGGCGGAAAAGTCCAAGACGGATCTGATCACGAATATCGCGCATGACCTCCGTACGCCGCTGACTTCCATCATCGGTTACCTGGAACTGCTTTCGGGCAAGAACAGCGCCATCCTCAATGACGATCAGCGTCAGAAGTACCTGATGATCGCGTACAATAAGTCCAAGCGCCTTGAGCAGCTGATCAACGATCTTTTTGATTTTACGAAGCTCAGCTACGGCAAGATCACGATGAAGGTCGGCTATGTCGATATCGTGAAGCTCCTTGAGCAGCTTCTGGAGGAAGCCTATCCGAACTTCCAGGAAAAAGGGCTTTCCTATGAGCTCAAGACCAACGTTCCTTCGCTTGAGATCACCGCAGACGGCGGCCTGATCGCGCGCCTTTTCGACAACCTGATCGGAAACGCCATCAAGTACGGCGCGGAAGGAAAGAAGGTCATCGTCCGGGTCAATGCGGAGATCCCCAACGACGTCGTGGAGGTCAAGGTCATCAACTTCGGATTTGTCATTGACGAAAAGGACCTGCCGCTGATTTTCGACAAGTTCTACAGAGCGGACAGGGCGCGTTCTACGCAGACCGGCGGCACAGGCCTCGGTCTTGCGATCGCAAAGGATATCGTAAACATGCACGGCGGTACGATCACCGCGGCTTCGGATCTGAACGGTACGGTCTTTACCGTCCGGCTGAAGATCCATTTTGATAAAAACAGCGAACAGATCAAACGGGCGTGACGCCTGACGGACGCTGCCCCGGTCCTGCGCGGTTCCGGGTTCGGTCCGACGGATTAGATGAAATAAAGAATGAGAACTCCGCGCATACTGAAGCTAACTGCATATCTGCTGCTGCAGGCTGTCATGACGGCAGCCTTCTTTTCGTATGCTTATGCGGAGCCGCAGGAAGGTTTTGTACAGGAAGGCGCGGTGCTGCTGCCGGGTGAAGAAACGGCTACAGAGGAATTCTCGGAAAATGCAGAGAGCCGCGAGGCGGAAGCAGACACCGGTTCAGGCGGCATACAGGAGCCGGCAGCAGGCTCCGGCAATACCACCGGGAACAGCCCTCAGCCGGCAGGCGCAGCGGGGCCGGAGAGCGAGGCACTCTGGACGGCAGATGACAGCGTCAGTGTGGAACTTGCCGGTACGGAAGCGGAAGAGGGACCGGAACTGATCCCCCAGACCGGCGTTCAGATGACATTTACCTATGGTTATAAAAACATTGCCAAGTCCGGCAGACGCCTGCCCTTTGAAGTACAGATCAGCAATCATGAGAAAACGGACTTTTCCGGCAGCCTGGTTTTGGAAGTGCCGGGCAGTACCGAGAATGGAAGCGGAAACTATGAAAGGGCGGATATCCGCTACAGCTGGCCGGTTGCGGTTGCAGCAGGCGAGACTGTATCCGTGCGCGAGGTGATCTCGGCTTCTGAAGAAAACGGCAGCGTGCATCTGAGCCTTATGGGGACGGACGGCGCCTCCGTTAATGAAATGCAGGCTTCCATCAATATGCAGGGAAGCGGACCGGAGCTTCTGATCGGCATCCTTTCCGATCATCCGGACAGGCTCGGCTACTTCCGAGGCTTAAGCGTTGCGGGTACCGCCCTTCGTACAAGGATCGTGGAACTGGATCCTTCGGATATTCCCGATACCCCTGCCGGCCTGGAACAAATGGATATGATCGTCATGTCAGACCTGGACAGCCGGAAAATGGAACCGACCGACTTCAATGTAATCCGGGAATGGACGAAAAACGGCGGCGCACTGCTTGTCGGTACGGGCGCGAGACCTTCGGCAGCAGTGGAACTGCTTTCCTATATCCGTGATCTGGAGATCGGTGACGGGGATGAGCGTGAGATCGACATGGGCATGCAGTATTCCAAGACCGGCCCGGACGGCGCGGTGATCCCACTGCTCGTCAGAGATATCTTCACGGCGGGCGGCTCGCAGGTCATGCAGTCCGGGGATACGGCGATCCTGACGACAATCCCGTCCGGCAACGGTGTGATCGGCATCACCGCCTATGATCTTTGTGACATCTACGCCTTCTGCAGTGAGCAGATCGGTTACGCGGACGAACTGCTGCAGAGCGTACTGGGCTCTGCCCGGATCGGCCGTCTGGTGGACAAAGGAAGCGGCAGCCTGAATCTCTATGAGGCGGCAGGCAGTCTGGTGGGGCTGATCGACCCGGACAGACTTCCTTCGGCGTCCTTATATCTGCTTTTCGCGCTTGCCTATCTCGGACTGATCAGTGTAGGTATCTACGGTTATCTGCGCACGAGAGGCCTTGGGATCTATTATCATGCTTTTGTGCCGATCACCGCATTTGTGGGAGCACTGGTCGTAATGGTCATGAGCATTCATTTAAGGACCGGCGGTTTGGTAGCGGATTATGCCGTGATCCGGGAGATCAATGAAGCTTCGGTCACGGATGAAGGGTTTGTCCGGCTGACAGCCCCGTCAAGGCATGACTTTCGCTTATGGCTGCCCTCAAGCTATGAGTTCCTTCCGATCATCCGCGAGGCTGAGACGGATAACAGCCTGTATGAATCCGTGGATGAAAGAAGCGTCGTGGAGCTTAAACGCGCGGAGGACGGCCACACGGTTGAGGCCTCCGGTCTGAAGCCTTTTGCCGCGAGTCTTTTCGAATATGCCGCAGGCGGAACGGAAAAAGGTCTGGAGACGAAGATCACGGTGTTTGATGAGCATATCAGCGGCGTGATCCGTAACCATACGGGGCGTGATCTCGAGGACGCCGTGCTTTTGATGTACGGCAGAGTGATGCGCCTCGGCACTATCGGAAACGGTACGGAAGTGAATCTGGACAATGCGGAGCTGATGACCGTGCCGACGGGGTCGCCGGAGCTGCTTGCGAACTTCCTGACCGGGATCCGGGAGATCTCACCGGACAGCCGCAGCTATGTCAGAGCGCTTCGCCGCACCAGGCTGCTGCGCTACTATATCGACAACAACCTCCGTTCTTACTATGGCGGCGCAAGATTGATCGCTTTTTCGGATGACGAGGATATCCCGGCAGCGTTTGAAGCAAACGTCGAGATCGAACAAACCGGTACCGCGCTGATCTGCGGCTTTACGGATACGACTTTTTCCCGCGGAAGCCTGGTCTGGCGGACTGCGCTCAGTTCCGATCCGAAGCTGATCTCCGGTGAATACGACGCCGCGGCCAATACGACCCGCGGATCTGTCGTGCTGGAATACAGCCTGGGAAATGATCTGAACATCCGTTCTGTGGTGTTTTCCGAGCTTTCCGGCGTGTTCGCAGGGGAGGAAATGGTCCCCTTTGCCGGAAGCATGTCACTATATAACTATCATACGGGCAGATATGACCTGATGCCCGCAGGGCAGCGTTCATTTACGGCGGACGCGGTGCGTCCGTATCTGTCTCCCGACAATACCCTGACTGCGCGCTTTGTTCCGGATGAGAGCGGCGCAGCCGTTCCGATGTTTCTTCCGGTGCCGGATGTGACCGGTACGGAGCGATAAGGATAGCCATGCTGAGAGTTGAAAACGTCAAAAAATTTTATGGCCATTTCTGTGCGCTGGATGATCTGACGATGCATATCAGCGAAGGCTCCCTCTATGGCTTTGTAGGCCCGAACGGTGCCGGCAAGACGACGGCGATCCGTATCATGACAGGAATCATCTATCCTGATGAAGGAACAGTCACTGTCGCGGGGATGCCGGGCGGTTATGAACACGCGGAGAGCCGGAGCATGATCGGGTATGTGCCTGATGCCTTCGGTATCTACAACAACCTCAAGGTCAGCGAGTATATGGAGTTTTTCGCAGCCTGCTACGGGCTCGACGGCATGGAAGCGCGCAGGCGCTCCGAGAACCTTCTGAAGTATGTCGAGCTTACGGATAAGGCGGATTTTTATGTCGAGTCGCTTTCACGCGGCATGAAACAGAAGCTTGCGCTGGCCCGCGCGCTGATCAATGATCCGCCGATCCTGATCATGGACGAACCGACTTCGGGACTGGATCCCCGTACCAGGTACGAATTCAAGCAGATCGTCGGCGAACTTTCGGACCGCGGCAAGACCATCGTCATAAGCTCCCATATCCTCAGTGATATCTCAGAGCTTTGTACGGATATCGGGATCATCGACCAGGGCAGTATCGTCATGTCGGGCCGTCTGATGGATGTCATGAAGATTGTTACTGCGGAAAACCCCATCATCATTTCCATGGCAAGGCGCACGACGCAGGCAATCCGTTTTCTGAAGGCGGAAAAGCGGGTGCGTTCCATGGCAATCAAGGGAAACGACATCATGATCAATTTTGAAGGAACCGCGGCAGATGAAGCGCAGCTTTTGAAGAGGATGGTCGATGAGGGGCTGCCGGTTCACGGTTTTTCGAGAGAAAAGGGCTCTCTGGAGTCCATCTTCATGCAGCTCACGGGACACGGAGAGGAGCATACGGTAGCAAGCTATGACGCGTCTGAATCCTATCATTAAAAGAGATCTGGAAGTAAGAAGCAGGGGATTTACGCTGCCCATCATTATGACCGCCGTCAATGCGGTCCTGTTTCTGATCGGCTTCCTGGGATCTTTCGGCGTGGTATCACAGATGAGGCTTAGCTGGATCGCGGATCCGCATCCGATGCTCGGAATATACATGACGGTCATTCTGACGGAGTTTGTCCTGATCCTGCTGATCAGTCCCATCTATACGGCTTCGTCGATCTCGGGCGAACGGGAGACGGGAACCTTTGACCTGCTGCTTACGACCAGGCTCACGCCGGTCAACATTATATCGGAGAAAATGATCTCGGCATGTGTCAGCGTGGGCGTGATCATTGTGTCATGTCTTCCCGCCATGCTGCTCCCGCTGATCTACGGGGGTGTCAGCGTGCAGAGCGCGATCGGGCTGATGCTGCTTTTTATCCCGGAGGCTTTTCTGGTCTTAAGTATCGGTATGTTTGTCAGTTCGGCCGGTCATTCGGTCGTGCGGAGCACAGTACTCTGCTATGCGGCAGTTGTGGGACTGATCACGGTTCCGGTACTGCTTCCCGTCCTTACGAAGCCCTTTATGCTGGAACAGGGAAACCGCCTGAGCTATCTGCTCGCGGCAGATCCGCTGCTGCCGGTTTTCGCTGCTGTCACAAGGCAGGTCGGCCGCCCGGGGGCTGTCAGGCAGGTGCTGGCCATGACGGGACTTGTGCCCGATGGCGCTTTTACGGAGCATATCATCCTGATCAGCGTGATGGTGCAGCTGGCGCTTTCTTTTGCGCTGCTGCTGCTCGCTGTCATCAACATCACGCCGGGAAAACGAAGCTGGAAAAAATACGGCCGGCCGCAAGAATAGAGTTGAAAAGCGGCCGCAATATTGTATAATTAGATACCATGAAAAAGATTATTCTGACAGGCGGCGGCACCGCCGGACATGTAACTCCCAATCTGGCGCTCGTACCGGAGCTGAAGAAACGAGGCTATGAGATCCTCTATATAGGCTCTGTCAACGGCATCGAGAAGGAACTGGTCACGAAGGCCGGTCTCAGCTATGAGGGGATCTCTTCCGGCAAGCTGCGCCGTTATTTTGACCTTAAAAACTTCTCCGACCCTTTCCGTGTGATCAAGGGTTATTTTCAGGCTGCAAAGATCATCAAAAGCTTCCGGCCGGATATCGTCTTTTCCAAGGGCGGCTTTGTCGCTGTTCCCGTGACGATGGCCGCAAGGGCAGCGAAGGTGCCGGTCATCTCGCATGAGTCGGATATGACTCCCGGCCTTGCTAATCGTCTTGCCGGACCCTTTGCGACAAAGATCTGCTGCAACTTCCCGGAGACGGTGAAGCTCCTTCCCGCAGGAAAGGCAGTGCTTTCCGGCTCCCCGATCCGTGAGGAGATTCTGACAGGAAACGCGGAAGACGGCTTACAGTTCCTTGGATTTGACGGCGTAAAGCCGAGGCTCATGATCATTGGCGGGTCGCTTGGCGCGGTCCATGTCAATAACGCGGTACGAAAGGTGCTTCCGCAGCTTCTGGAGCGTTTCGACGTCATCCATATCTGCGGCAAGGGCAACCTGGATGAAGAACTGAAGGATCTCGCGGGCTACAGACAGTTCGAATATGTCAGCGAGGAACTGAAGGATCTGTTCGCAGCAGCCGACATTGTCATCTCACGTGCCGGTGCCAATGCGATCTGCGAACTGCTGGCTCTGAAAAAACCGAACCTGCTGATCCCGCTTCCCGCAAACGCGAGCCGCGGCGACCAGATCCTCAACGCGGATTCTTTCCGCAAGCAGGGATTTTCCATGGTGCTGACGGAAGAGAATATGACGGATGAAATACTCCTTTCGTCCGTGGATGAGCTTTGGAACAACCGGCAGCAGTATATTGACGCGATGAGTGCTTCACCCTTGCATAACGGCGTGGGCGTCATCATTGACCTGATCGAGAGTACGGTATGAATATCATTTCCGCCGCACATGTTGTATATGACTATCTGATCCGCGATGAGAATGATAAGGTCGTGGATAAGAGGACAGCTCTACGCGATGTCTCTCTGGAGATCGCGCAGGGCTCTTTCGTGTGTCTGCTCGGACATAACGGCTCGGGCAAGTCGACCTTCGCAAAGCTGATCAACGCGATGAATCTGCCCGGTGAAGGCACGGTGCTTGTTTCCGGCATGGATACAAAGGATGAGTCACATCTCCTCGATATCCGTATGACAGCCGGCATGGTCTTTCAGAATCCCGACAACCAGATCATTTCCAATGTAGTGGAGGAGGATGTGGGCTTCGGACCGGAGAATATCGGCGTCCCGGAGGATGAGATCCTCCAGAGAGTTGATGAGGCGCTGCAGAAGGTCGGCATGACAGCCTACCGCCTGAAGTCCCCGAACCAGCTTTCCGGCGGACAGAAGCAAAGAGTCGCGATCGCGGGCATCGTCGCTATGCGCCCGAAGTGCATCGTCATGGACGAGCCGACGGCCATGCTCGACCCGACAGGCCGGAAGGACGTCCTTTCCGCCGTCCACGAGCTCAATAAAAAAGAAGGCGTGACGGTCGTCCTGATCACACATTACATGGAAGAAGCGGTCGACGCCGACCGTGTCGTCGTCCTGGAAAAGGGAGAGATCGCGAAGGCGTCGGACGGAAGCCTGATGGACGGTACGCCCCGGGAGATCTTTTCCAAAGTTGAGGACTTAAGGCGCTTGAGACTGAGCGTGCCTGTGATCACGGAGCTCGGCTACGAGCTGAAGCAGGCGGGACTTCCCCTGCGTGACGGGATCCTGACGAGAGACGAACTTGTCAAAGAACTGGTAAGAATAAAAGCACAATGATCAGAGACATTACAATAGGACAGTATTATCCGGTTGACTCCGTCATCCACCGCCTCGACCCGCGTACCAAGCTGGCCGGCACGGTGATTTTTCTGATCTCGCTTTTTGTGACGTCAAGTCCGGTGGGGTATGTGCTTGCGACGCTGGTGCTTGCAGGCGTGATCAAGCTGAGCCGCGTTCCGTTCAAGTTTATGACGAGGGGCTTAAGGGCGATCCTGATCGTGCTGCTCCTTTCCGTCTCGTTCAACATTTTCCTGACGCCGGGCACAACGATCTTAAAGATCGGCTTTCTGAGGGCTACGAAAGAAGGTCTGATCCTTGCGGGATTTATGGGCCTGCGCCTCGTTTACCTTGTCATCGGCTCCTCGCTGATGACGCTGACGACGACCCCCACCCAGCTGACGGACGGTCTTGAAAAAAGCCTCAGGTTTTTGAATCGCGTCGGCGTCCCGGTGCACGATATCGCCATGATGATGTCGATCGCGCTCCGCTTTATCCCGATCCTCGTCGAGGAGACGGACAAGATCATGAAGGCGCAGACCGCAAGAGGCGCGGACTTCGACAGCGGTAATCTGATTCAGAGAGCAAAGGCAATGATCCCGCTGCTGGTACCGCTGTTCGTATCGGCATTCCGGCGCGCGTCCGACCTGGCGATGGCGATGGAAGCCAGATGCTATCATGGCGGCGAGGGCCGTACCAAGATGCATCCCTTACGTTATGAAACGAGGGACCGCATCGCATATCTTCTGATGTTTGTTTATCTGGCGCTGATGATCGCCAGCAGGTTTATCCGCTTCCGTTTGTTTTAAAAGCGGTTTGGTAAGAGTATGAGTATTCGCGCAGAGAATCTTTCATATATCTATAACGAAGGCACCGTCATGGAGACCTATGCCATCCGCGATGTCAGCTTTGAGATCGGGGACGGCACTTTTGTCGGCCTGATCGGACATACCGGCTCCGGCAAATCCACGCTGATCCAGCATCTGAACGGATTGCTGAAGCCGAGCCGCGGAACAGTTTATTTTAACGGTGAAGATATTTTCGCGGAGGGCTATAACATGAAAGCGCTTCGTGGCCATGTGGGTCTGGTGTTCCAATACCCGGAGTACCAGCTTTTTGAAGAGGATGTCCTGACGGACGTCATGTTCGGGCCGAAGAATCTCGGCTGCAGTGATGATGTGGCCAAAGAGCGCGCCATACGCGCCCTGACGCAGTGCGGCGTGGATGAAGGTCGTTTTGACCGGAGCCCGTTCGAGCTTTCCGGCGGCTACAAGCGTCGGGTCGCTATCGCGGGCGTTATCGCGATGGAGCCTGACGTGCTGATCCTGGACGAGCCAACGGCAGGTCTCGACCCGCACGGAAGAGATGAGATCCTCGGGATGATCAGCCGCCTTCATAAGGAACGGAAGATGACGGTCATCCTGGTCTCTCACAGCATGGATGATGTGGCGGAACACGCGGATAAGATCATGGTGCTGAACCATGGCGAGCTTCTTTTTTACGATACGCCGAGAGAGGTCTTTAAGCATGCGGCGGAGCTCGAGAGCTACGGGCTTTCCGCGCCGGAGATCACCTACCTTGCCGCGGACTTAAATGCTGCCGGGATCAGCGTCGATCCGAGCATGTCAACGATCGAAGAAGCTAAGGAAGAAATACTGAAAGCACTGGGCAGATGAAACGGATAAGGCTGACAGTTGCATATGACGGGACAGACTACGCGGGATTTCAGGTGCAGCCTGATCTCGCGACCATTGAAGGAGCGCTGAATCAGGCGCTCTTTCATCTTACGGGGGAAACGATCCAGGTGATCGGCGCGAGCCGGACGGACAGCGGCGTACATGCTTATGGCAATGTTGCCGTTTTCGATACGGAAAGCCTGATTCCGGCGGACAGGTTCGCTCCGGCTTTGATCCCGTACCTTCCGGATGACATCCGGGTCGTAAAGTCGGAAGAAGTGCCTTTGGATTGGCACCCGCGCCATGTCAAATGCCGCAAGACGTATGAGTATACCTTTTACTGCGGCCAGGCGGAAGACCCGGTAACGAGGCGGTACGGAAGCTATGTGCGGCGCCTGCCGGACGTAGAAGCAATGCGCAAAGCCGCGCAGTATCTCATCGGAGAGCACGACTTCACCTCCTTTGCCAATCCTTCCTCGCAGGTCCTCATGGCGGGCGGCAGTGCCGTCAGAACGATCTACGAGCTTTGTATTAGCGAAGAAGCTCCGGATTCCATTCGCGGAACAGGACTTACGACAGTCCGGGTCCGCATCACCGGCAGCGGATTTTTATACAACATGGTCCGGATCATCGCAGGGACTTTGATCAATGTCGGAACCGGACTTTGGAAACCGGAGCGTGTGAAAGAAGCGCTCGATGCCCGGGACCGTACGAAGGCAGGACCGACGGCTGAGGCACGGGGACTCGCGCTGTGCAGGATCGAGTATAAAGACTAAACTGCCGAGTGGACGGAGCGGCGCGGTACCCTTCGGGGTCACCGGCTCGGGCGCTGCCTTGCGGCTTTATGCACCTACGCCGCTGACGCCCGAAATCCACGCCGCGTTTATTGTCTTCCATAACACTGCAGTATCTGATAAAATACAAAGATCATACACGATACGATATATAAAACTCGTTGACATTGCCTGCACCGAAACGTATAATATAAAAGCTGTCCCTTAAGGGACGGCGACTTTTTCTTGTTTTTAATGCAGAAACCAATAGCCCCGGTAGAAGCATTAACCTAATATATTAACAGGAGGGTTACCATGAAAAGCTATGTGGCTACACCGGCTACCATTGAGAGAAAATGGTACGTTGTTGACGCAACAGATAAGACTCTTGGACGCCTTGCTTCAGAAGTGGCTAAGGTTTTAAGAGGAAAGAACAAACCGACTTACACCCCGTTCCTTGACACCGGCGATTACGTGATTATCGTTAACGCTGAGAAGTTCAAGGTCAGCGGCAAGAAGATGAGCCAGAAGACCTACTTCAGCCATTCCGAGTACATCGGCGGCACCAAGTTCGTCACCCTTGACGAGATGCTCAAGAAGCATCCGGAGCGCGTTATTGAGCACGCAGTAAAGGGCATGCTTCCGAAGGGAGCACTTGGCAACCAGATGTACAGAAAGCTGTTCGTATATGCCGGACCGGAGCATCCGCACAAGGCACAGCAGCCGGAAGAGCTTACTTTTTAATCGGAAGGAGGAAGGATCA
>JAFTBX010000003.1 GCA_017455005.1 Lachnospiraceae bacterium
ATTTCCATTCATGACAGTAAAGTAAAGCCGGGGCACTTCCGCTAAGGAAGCGCCCCGGTTTTTGATCTCAGAAGCGGAATAACAGGAGAAGGTCGTCAGGCATATTTTGAAGATAAAAAACCTCCTGATCATTCAGGAGGCTTACAGCGCTACAAGGATTCGAACCTTGAAATGACGGAGTCAGAGTCCGCTGCCTTACCGTTTGGCTATAGCGCTTTATGTGTCGCACATTTAATGTGCGAATGCTATTATAACACATTCTTTCGATTCGTCAAGTACTTTCTTGCATGAATTCTTGCATCTTATTTCTACACAGGGTCTCTTACTGCATGTTGCGTGACGATCTCATCGAACATGGAAATGTCGCAAAAGTGTAGTGAAATTAGGCGAAATTAGGCGGATTTTATATAAAAAGTGGGGGAGAAGTGCCATGAAAAGGGCAAAAATCGCCTATTTTCTTGAAAAATGTAAAAAAGAGTGATATGATATTTGCGTTAGTTGCAGAAAGGGAGCAGCCGGTAAGCATTATGGATAAGCGATATGTATTATTTGATCTGGATGGTACCCTCACGGATTCCTATGAGGGCATCATCAATGCGTTCAAATATGCGCTGCACAGGATGAAGATCGAGCCGAGACCCGAGACGTTCCGTAAGTATGTCGGACCTCCGGTCATGTGGTCCTTCCAGACATATTATGGGATGGATGAAGCGCAGGCAGAGGAAGGCCTTGCCCTGTTCAGAGAGTATTACAGTGCGCAGGGTATCTTTGAGAACCGTGTGTATACCGGGGTTGAAGAGATGCTGCAGGTCCTGAACGCACACGGAAAGAAGCTCATGGTGGCGACGGCCAAGCCTGAGCATATGGCGCTGCGCGTCCTTGAGCATTTCGGACTGAGAGACTACTTCTGCTTTGTTGCCGGTATTACACATGACAAGTCCCCGACATTTGAGGACCCGACGATCAGGGCAAGCAAAGAAGAGGTTATCCGCCATGTCCTGAGGACAAACGGTATCCTGGATCCTGAGAATGCTGTCATGGTCGGTGACCGGTCCGGAGATATCAGGGCCGCGAGACAGTTTGGCATGCAGACGATCGGCGTGGCATACGGATACGGTACAGAAGAAGAACTGCGCACAGCCGGGGCGGATCACATCGCGGAAACACCCGGCAGAGTGGCAGAGATCATAGTCCAGTCCTGATTCATCTGATCAGACAGTATTGATTATGAAAGCGGTGCTGCAGGCAGCGAAAGCTGTCTGCGGTGCTTTTTTTGTGCCGTAATGCGGCTTTATGCCGCTTCCGGGGATTATTGCAGGCTGTCATCTGTGGATGCGATATCACTGAGGGAACAGCCGAGATACCTGCACAGCAGGTCAAGCGTAAAGAGAGAGACATTCTGGTCTTTCTTCAGCCTCTCGAGTGTCGGCGCGGAAAGCACGTCGAGGCGCACGAGAGCTGACGGACGCAGGTTATGCTTTTCCAGCTCCAGAAAGAGTTTGCGATACTTCATCATCTGCTTCCTCATAAAACTCTACAAGATCAAAAGGTTCGCAGTGAAGAATGCTGCAGAGACTGTCGATCGTATTGGTACGGACGTATTGGTTTTTCCTGAGTGCGTTGAGTGATCCGGATGAGATCAGATGAGAACGGATCAGATCGTACTGCGAAATGCCGCAGCGGGCCAGCTGATCCCAGAGGCGACGGTAAGAAACCATATTGTTTTCCTGATATAAAGATGTGTTGGTAATTATCGGACATATTATAGATAATAGTAAACGATTTGTACAGATGGAAAAACATTAATATTTGTTAAGGCAAATCGTGACGATTTGTGTATATTTATGGGTTTTCTCATGTTCTTCGTCTTGCATCTTATGTAACTGAGGATTATAATTTTAGAATATGGCGAATAAATGAATTTGAATACGGATTTTATTCGAATAAAACACAAAGGAAATATAATTTATGGATGAAAATTTACAGGGCCATTCGGGACAGCTGGTGATACTTGCTTCAGCTTCACCCAGACGGCGTGAGCTGATGCAGCGTCTCGGAAGGCCGTTTGTATCAGAAACATCCCAGGCGAAGGAGATCGTCCCGCCGGAGATCAGCGTTTCGAAGACTGCGGAATACCTTTCCGGACTGAAAGCGCACGAGATATTTCAGAAACATGACGAAAGTGATCTGCTCGTGATCGGTTCGGATACGATCGTGGTGTGTGACGGGAAGATCTTCGGAAAACCTGCAGATGAAGAAGATGCATTTCGTATGCTGCGGTATCTCAGCGGCAAGTCGCATGAAGTTCTGACCGGCGTGACATTCCTGTGGCGCAGACCTGGCGGAAAAGAGGGATGCCTCAGCTTCACATCCGAGACCAAGGTGATCTTCTATGATCTGTCGGACGAAGAGATCCGGGCATATATCGCAACCGGAGAGCCTATGGACAAGGCCGGCGCTTATGGGATACAGGACGACGGCGCACTGCTCATCCGGGGGATCGAAGGAGACTATTACACCGTGATGGGATTTCCGATCGGTGAGATCAACAGGAGGCTGAAAGAATATGAACTGTAAGAAAATAGCACGGACATTATTTGCTGCAGTGATCGTCAGCACACTCTTTTCCATGCAGGCGCTGGCAGACTATGCAGTATATTCTTCAGGCGGAGATCTGCCGGCAGGACCCGGTACAGCCACCGGCTCACCGGGCGTCATATACGCGCCGGGTGTTGTGCCCGGCAGTTCTTCGGGTCAGACTTACAATGTTGTAACCGTCGGTAATCAGACTACCGTGACTTCTGAAGCAGAAACGCAGGCACAGCCGGCTGCAGAGGCTCAGGCACAGCCTGAAACTGCGGCAGCGGCAGTCCCGGAGACACAGCCCGCAGCAGAAGCAGAGGCAGCTCCGGCGGCGGAAGCAGCGCAGGAGCAGACTGCACAGGGCGGATTTCAGTATGTGGACGGCGATCCCAACAGGGTCATGAGCAACGGCCGCGTGATCGATCTGACGAAGCCGATGGTGGCGCTCACCTATGACGATGGTCCTCAGACGAACGCGGGCAACCGGATCCTGGATGTGTTCGCGCGGTATGGGCAGCGTGCCACGTTCTTTATGGTCGGAGACCGCGTGCCGTCAAGAGCTGCGGAGGTCCAGCGTATGGTGGCGGAAGGCCATGAAGTTGCGAATCATACCTACAGCCACACTTATCTGAACAAAGTAGATGCCGCTACTATCCAGAGCCAGGTCGCAAAGTGCAACGATATCATCCAGCAGACCTGCGGCGTCAGACCGACGATCATGCGTCTTCCGGGCGGCAACAAGAACTCTACGGTACTTCAGAACGTCAACATGCCGATCATTCTCTGGAATATCGATACGCAGGACTGGAAGACGCGTAATGCGCAGTCTACGATCAATGCGGTCATCGGACATGTCAGCAACGGCGACATTGTCCTGATGCATGAACTGTATGACGCAACTGCGCAGGCCACGGAAACGATCGTCCCCACACTTGTGGAGCAGGGCTTCCAGCTTGTAACTGTTTCCGAAATGGCTGCACTCCGCGGCGTCAATTTAAGCCCTAACACTGTTTATTACAGCTTTAAGTGATATTGGAGGTCCATATGATCAGAAGGGATATGTATCTTAAGAAGCTCGAGATGTATACCGGCAGGGATGTGGTCAAGATCATCACCGGCGTCAGAAGGTGCGGCAAGACAACTCTGCTGAAGCAGTTTATCGAGGAACTCAAAGAAAACGGTGTGCCTGAGGAAAATATCATCTACCTCAACTTTGAGGGAATGATCTATACCTATTTTAACAGGGCGGAAGGCCTGAGGGATATGCTCAGCGAGTTTATCAATCACACGGCCGGACATTGCTACATCTTCCTGGATGAGGTTCAGAACGTGGAAGGCTGGGCGGAAGTCGCTTCAGAGATGCTGAACCTGTTTGACTGTGAGATCTTTGTTACTGCGTCCAACAGCAGCGTTTTTCAGTCGAATTTTGCAAATGTACTCGCTTACAGATATGTCAAGATCGACGTTTATCCTCTGACCTTCAGTGAATTTCTGGAGCTGACTGCGGATGAGAAGGGGCACCATGCGGAGGAAGGCGTTGAACAGCTCAGCAAAGACGAACTGTTCAGAGAGTATCTGAAACGCGGCGGCATGCCGGGCGTTTATGCCTTGAAGGAAGGCGTATCCGGACGCGATTATCTGAGCAACCTTTACAGCGCGATCCTTCTGAAGGATGTCGTTCAGTGCAACAAGCTCAGAGACATATCCCATATCGATAAGATCATGGAGTATATCCTGACGCGCATCGGAGAGACCTTCTCACCCAAGGCGATCCGTGACTATGTCAAGCAGCAGGGCATCACGATCTCGGTAGATACGGTCTATTCTTTCCTGGAGGCGCTGACCGGCGCGTTCCTGATCTATAAGGTACCGCGTTTCGACATCAAAGCGGACCGGGAGCTGGAGACCCAGGAGAAGTATTACATCTGTGATCTTGCGATGCGCAACGCCGTGATGGGAGACGAGGGCGCTTCTGAAGAAGCGTGTCTTGAGAATGTACTGCAGATGGAGATGCTGACGCGTGGGTTCTCCATGTATGTCGGCAAGTTTGGCGCAAACCAGATCGACTTCATGGCAGTGAAGGGCGAAGACAGGACCTATCTCAACTGCTGTGCTTCCATAGAGGAAAAGGAGGCAGTCAGAAAAGAGTTCGGACCTCTCACACGTATCCGGGACAATTATTTCAAGATGGTACTGACGATGGATCCGGAAACAAAGGTCAACAAGGGCGGCATCATCAACTATCCTCTGATCAATTTCCTTGCACAGGGATAAATCATAAAACTAAAAACGGCGGCTCGTATGAGCCGCCTTTTGTTATGCTGTTAACCAGCCGTTATGATTATTCTTCGGGTTCGATCAGACCGTAGGAGTTGTTCTTTCTCTTATAAACAACGCAGGTCTCGTTGGTCTCAGCATCCTTGAATACGAAGAAGTTGTGTCCGAGCAGATCCATCTGCATGCATGCCTCTTCGGGAGACATCGGCTTGAAATCAAACTTCTTGACCTTTTCGATACGGATCTCCGCGTCGTCATCATAAGTCTCTTCCTCTTCGACAAAGAGAGAGGAGAAGGACTCTGCGCTCTGTGTTCTGTCGATCAGTCTGGTGCGGTGGCGTCTGATCTGACGCTCGAGAACTTCTTCTACCAGATCAAGGGAGACCTGGAGATCAGTGGATCTTTCCTCCGCACGGATAATGGTGCCTTTGGTCGGGATCGTGACTTCTATGGTGATATCGTCCTTCTGGGTGGACAGGGTTACATTGGCGACGGTGTCTTCCTTGAAGAACTTGCCGAGCTTGCCCAGTTTCTTTACGATCAGCTCTTCCGTCTTGTCGCCTACATTGATGTTTCGTCCGGTAATGTTGAATTTCATAAATTACACTTCCCTTCGTTTATGATGATAAATACACAGGTGTCTGCTTACGGCAGACGCTTCTGCATTTATTACATATTCAGTATATCACAGAACCGTCGTTCGTTCGACAGGTTTTATCTTCCGTGAGGCATTTTTTAAAACATTTCGTTTCCGGGTTCCCGTATCCGGGGGCGCGTACATCAGGAGTACAGCAAGGAACAGCTTGTGTGCTTGTGGAATAAGCCGAAGTCTGGTAGAATGATGAGATAGGAATGAGGAGGTTCTCATGGAAAGACGCGACAAAACCAATTATTATCTGGACCTTGCGGACGTGGTCTCCAAGAGAGGAACCTGCATTCGCAGGAACTTCGGCGCTGTCATCGTGAAGAACGATGAGGTGATCTCCACCGGCTATGTGGGAGCACCGCGCGGCAGAAAGAACTGTTCGGATCTCGGGTACTGCGTCCGGCAGAAGATGCAGATTCCCCGCGGAGAACGGTATGAGCTCTGCAGAAGTGTTCACGCCGAGGCTAATGCTATCATCAGTGCTTCCAGGGATAAGATGATCAACTCTACGCTGTACCTATCCGGCAGAGAGAAGGATACAGGCAGTTATGTCAAGGATGCCTGCTGCTGCTCTATGTGCAAGCGGATGGTGATCAATGCCGGCATTGAAAAAGTGGTGGTCAGGGATGACGATGATCACTACAGAGTGATCAATGTCAGAGACTGGATCGAGGATGATGAGTCACTGGATGGGAAGTTCGGCTACTGAACAGCGATTCCTTCGACATTTTTAAGAAATATAAAAAGAAAAGAAAATCAATCGGATAGGGCAGGCGGTGAACTTGACATGAGCGGCGTTTGGTGGTAGTTTGTATAAACGCGGGTCATTGGCCTGCCTGGGTAAACATGACTAATTTTTACGATAAAGATTTTTATAGAGAACTGATGATCCGCATGATGCGGGTCAACAGGTTTGAAGAGGCGGCAAAGGCACTGTTCGGCAAAGGAATGGTGCATGGGACGCTTCATCTTTGTGTAGGTGAAGAAGCTTCCGTCGTCGGAAGTACAGCGGCACTGAAGGAACAGGATTATATCCTGACGACGCATCGAGGACATGGTGAAAGCATCGGCAAAGGCGCTGATATGCGCGCCATGATGGCCGAGATTCTGGGACGCGCATCCGGGACGAACGGCGGAATCGGCGGTTCAATGCATGTCTGCGACCTTGCACACGGCGTCATCGGATCCAACGGTATTGTTGGAGCAGGTACTCCCACGGCATGCGGCGCGGCACTCACGATCAAACTGAAGAAGCTTCAGGACAGAGTGTCGGTCAGCTTTTTCGGCGACGGCGCGGCCAATTCCGGCGGCGTTCTTGAGTCCATGAATCTCGCCGGAGTCTGGAAGCTTCCGATCATTTTTGTATGTATAGATAATTATTACGCGGTCTCAACGCCGGTTGCGAAGGCATCAGCCGATCCGGATCTTACGAAGAGAGCGATCCCCTTCGGGATGAAAGCATTTGAAGCTGACGGCAACGATGTTCTTGCCGTTTATGAGACTATGTCGGAAGCAAGGAAGCATGTAATCAGGCAGGGCGGTCCCTGTCTTGTCGTGCTTCATACTTACCGTATTTCGGGCCACTCCAGATCGGACCATAACTGCTACAGAACGGAGCAGGAGATGGAGGCATGGAGGGCGAAGGGACCGATCCTGCGTTTTGGAAACTGGCTGGAGGAAAACGGACTGTTCAGTCGGGACGAGATCAACGAAATGGGTGCTGCGGTTGACCGGGAGATCGAAGATGTGGTCAGCTGGGCTTTAAAGCAGCCCTATCCGGAGACCGACGGTCTCGAAGATATGGTTTATGTCTGACGGGTGCATGATGGAAAATGAGATGATCACAAAAACATATCGTGAAGCGATCCATGATGCCCTGGAGGAGGAAATGGGCCGGGATGCCGATGTGATCCTGATGGGAGAAGATATCGGCGTTTATGGCGGCGGTTTCGGAGCGACAGCCGGATTACTTCAGAAGTACGGCAGGGAGAGGGTACTGGATACACCGATCTCGGAGACGGCTTTTGTCGGAACGGCTATAGGTGCCGCCGTCACAGGTATGCGCCCTGTCGTGGAACTGATGTTTTCGGATTTTATGTCTGTCTGCTGGGATCAGATCATGAATGAAGCGGCGAAGATGCACTTCATGTATGCAGGAACCCTGAAGGTACCGATGGTGATCCGAACGGCAGCAGGCGGCGGAACCGGCGCGGCAGCGCAGCATTCCCAGTCACTGGAAGCCATGTACTGCCATGTACCGGGACTTAAGGTCGTGATCCCTTCCACGCCGTATGATGCCAAAGGATTGCTGAAGTCTGCGATCCGGGATGACAATCCGGTCATTTTCCTGGAGCAGAAGCTATTATATAATACGAAGGGACAGGTTCCTGAAGAGGAGTACCTGATTCCGCTTGGAAAGGCCGACATCAAGCGGCCGGGCACGGATGTGACCCTGATCACCTACGGAAGAATGGTGCAGATGTGTCTCAACGTGGCGGAGTGGCTGGCTTTGGACGGTATTTCCGCAGAGGTACTGGATCTGAGGACGCTGAGCCCCCTGGACAAAGAAGCGATCAATGCCTCCGTCAGCAGGACGGGGCGCGCCGTTGTTGTTCATGAGTCCGTTCAGTTTGGCGGATTCGGAGGAGAGATCGTGAGCACGATCATGGAGGGAGATGCATTCCGTTTCCTCAAGAACCCCGTCAGGCGTGTCGGCGGCAGGTTCTGTCCGATACCCTGCAGCCCTGAACTCGAAAAAAGCGTATTCCCTACACCGGAGCGGATCGAAGCAGCGGTGCGGGAGATACTGTAAGTTACTAGACAGAAAAGGAGCCTTGTATGGCAAGCTTTGCCGAAAAGTTATTTGGTACACACAGTGAACGTGAGCTGAAGCGGATCTATCCCATCGTGGACAAGATCGAAGCACTGGATGCAACCATGGCCGCGATGTCGGATGAGGAACTGAAGGGACAGACTGCGCTCTTCAAGGAGCGTCTGGCAAACGGTGAGACACTTGACGATATCCTCCCGGAGGCGTTCGCGACAGTCAGGGAGGCTGCTTCCCGTGTACTCGGCATGAAGCATTTCCGCGTACAGCTGATCGGCGGCGTGGTCCTTCATCAGGGCCGTATCGCCGAGATGAAGACAGGTGAAGGAAAGACACTTGTTTCTACCTGCCCCGCATACCTGAACGCGCTGGCAGGACGAGGAGTCCATATCGTCACCGTTAACGACTATCTGGCAAAGCGTGACGCGGAGTGGATGGGCAAAGTCCATGAGTTCCTCGGACTTACCGTCGGCGTCGTTTTAAACAGTATGGATAATGCTGAGCGTAAGCGTCAGTATGCCTGCGATATCACCTATGTCACCAACAATGAGCTCGGTTTCGACTACCTGCGTGACAACATGGCGATCTATAAGGAACAGCTCGTTCTTCGCGGGCTCGACTATGCCATCATCGATGAGGTCGACTCTGTCCTGATCGATGAAGCGCGTACGCCGCTGATCATTTCCGGCCAGTCCGGCAAGAGCACCAAGCTCTATGAGATGTGCGATGTCCTGGCCCGGCGTCTCGAACGCGGCGAGGCATCCGCAGAGTTTTCCAAGCTGAACGCGATCCTCGGTGAAGAGATCGAGGAGACCGGCGACTTCATTTATGATGAAAAGGATAAAAATGCTTCCCTTACCGAACAGGGTGTCCATAAGGTAGAGGAGTTTTTCCATATCGACAACCTGGCGGACCCGGAAAATCTGGAGATCCAGCACTGTATCATCCTCGCGCTGCGCGCGCACTATGCGATGCATCGTGACAAGGATTATGTCGTCAAGGACGATGAAGTCCTGATCGTCGACGAATTTACCGGTCGTATCATGCCCGGCCGCCGTTATTCCGACGGTCTGCATCAGGCGATCGAAGCAAAGGAACATGTCAATGTTCGCCGTGAGAGCAGAACGCTCGCGACGATCACCTTCCAGAACTTTTTCAATAAGTTCAATAAAAAGGCAGGCATGACCGGTACTGCGCAGACAGAGGAGAAGGAATTCCGTAATATCTACGCGATGGATGTTATCGTGATCCCGACCAATGTCCCGGTGCAGAGGATCGACCGCGACGACGCGGTCTATAAGACCAAGCGTGAGAAGTTCAATGCCGTCTGTGACAGTGTTGAGGAGTCATACCGCAAGGGACAGCCGGTCCTCGTCGGTACGATCACCATCGAGACCTCGGAGCTGCTTTCCGGCATGCTCAAAAAGCGCGGAATTCCGCATAATGTCCTGAACGCGAAGTTCCATGAAAAGGAAGCGGAGATCGTTGCGCAGGCAGGCCAGCACGGAGCGGTCACCATCGCGACCAACATGGCCGGCCGTGGTACCGATATCAAGCTGGATGATGAAGCAAAAGCGCTCGGCGGCTTAAAGATCGTCGGTACGGAGCGTCATGAGTCCCGTCGTATCGATAACCAGCTGCGCGGCCGTTCCGGCCGTCAGGGCGACCCGGGTGAGTCCAAGTTCTACCTGTCGCTGGAGGACGATCTCCTGCGGCTGTTCGGCGCGGACAACCTGATGAATATCTTCAACCGTCTGGGCGTGGAAGAAGGCGAAGAGATCCAGCATAAGATGCTTTCCAAGGCAATCGAGAACGCCCAGAAGAAGATAGAGAACAATAACTTTGCAGTTCGTGAGCAGCTGCTGAAGTTTGACCAGGTCAACAATGAACAGCGTGACGTGGTCTATGCGGACCGCCGTAAGGTGCTGGACGGCCTCAATATGCGTGATGTCATTATCGGTTACGCACAGGACATCGTTGACAATGCGGTGGATATGACGATCGCGGATGATGCGCAGCCTGCTGACTGGGATGTTTCCGCACTCAACAACATGCTTCTTCCGGTGATCCCGCTCAAGCCGACGCGCCTGACGCAGGACGAGTTCAACCACATGACGAAGGCCGGACTCAAGCAGCTCCTCAAGGAGCAGGCAATCAAGCTGTATGAGGAAAAGGAAGCGCTCTTCCCGGATCCCGAACAGCTTCGTGAAGCGGAGCGTGTCGTGCTTCTGAAGGTGATCGACAATAAGTGGATGAGCCACATTGACGACATGACGCAGCTCAGGGAAGGCATCGGTCTCGTGACTTACGGACAGAAGGATCCGCTGGTCGAGTATAAGACTGCGGGATATGAGATGTTCGAAGACATGGCGGCTTCGATCAAAGAAGAGACGATCCGTGTGCTTTACCATATCCAGGTGCAGCAGAAGATCGAGCGTGAACCGGCAGCGAAGATCACAGGTACCAACCGTGATGATACGGCTGTCAGGGCACCGAAGCGCAGGGAGATCCGCAAGATCTATCCGAACGATCCCTGCCCGTGCGGATCCGGCAAAAAGTTCAAGCAGTGCCACGGACGCATGATGAAACCGGGTGAGAAGCTCGATTTCAATTCACCCGTCGTCTGATACAAAAGCAGGACGCTTCTGCCCTGTTGAAAGAGCAGAGAAACGGAATACTTACAGGAATAGCAGGTGAATACATGGCATTAATCGAATTTGACAATTATAAGACAGAACTGGCTCAGTACAAGGCGCCGCTGGATGAGATCAGAGCATCTCTGGATCTTGAAGGCAAGCAGCAGCGCATTGCCGAGATGGAACGCCAGATGGAGGAACCTACTTTCTGGGATGATCCCGAAAAGTCTGCGAAGATCATGAAGGATCTGAACTCCCTCAAGTCCGCGGTCGGGCGGTACAACTCCCTGAAGTCTCAGTATGAAGATATTGAGACACTGATCGAGATGGGACGGGAGGAAGACGACGAGGAACTTGCCAGGGAAGCCGGCGAGGCACTGCATGGATTTGTGGAAGACATCGAAAACATGCGCACTTCTCTGCTTCTTTCCGGAGAGTACGACGCCAACAACGCGACGGTCGCGCTTTCTGCAGGTACCGGCGGTACTGAGGCGATGGACTTTAACGAGATGCTTTACCGCATGTATACGAGATGGTGCGAGCGTCATGGCTTTACGGTCAAGCTGCTTGACTATCAGGAGGGCGATGAAGCGGGCATCAAGGGCGTGACCTTCCAGGTAGAAGGCGAGAACGCCTATGGTCTCCTCAAATCCGAGGCGGGCGTACACCGTCTGGTCCGTATCTCCCCGTTCAACGCACAGGGAAAGCGCCAGACCTCATTCTGTTCCTGCGATGTTATGCCGGAACTGGATGACAACATTGAGATCGATATCGATCCGTCGGATCTGAAGATCGATACCTATCGTTCTTCGGGCGCAGGCGGACAGCACATCAACAAGACTTCATCCGCGGTCCGAATCACACATATCCCGACCGGTATTGTCTGTGCCTGCCAGGAGGAACGTTCGCAGTTCCAGAACAAGGATAAGGCGATGGCCATGCTGAAGGCAAAACTGTACATGCTGAAGCAGCAAGCGCATGCGGAAAAGCTTTCCGATATCCGCGGAGACGTCAAGGAAATTGCATGGGGCAGCCAGATCCGCAACTACGTCCTTCAACCCTACACCATGGTCAAGGACGTACGTACCGGTGAAGAGACAGGTAATGCGCAGGCAGTGCTCGACGGTGAGATCGACCAGTTTATCAGCGCCTATCTCAAGTGGGTGCAGCTGGGCAAGCCTGACCGCCGCGTCGCGGATGCGGATTAAAAATGGTATATTTTTTATTTAGAATGTGTTATAATCATTCAAGCGGGAGATGATGGCCCGTCGTCATCATCTCCCTTGCTTTAACACAAGGGTTAGCTACCGCTTACAAATGTTGCCTTAGGATAACACGTAATAATGAAGGAAGAACCGGAAGAGAAATATAAAACCATTCAAAATACCAAAAGAGTTCCCGGAAGCAGGCAAAGGAAGCTTGCTGACGGAATCCGGCAGTATCTTATGGCCAATCTGGACAGGAAAGTAACGATCACAGAGCTGGCAGATTATTTTCATGTGTCTGAAACACTGATCAAAAACTGCTTTAAAGGCGTGTACGGAACAACCGTTCATGCCTGGTTCCGTACGGAGAAGATGAAAGCGGCCGCACAGGACCTGGTCACGACCGATCTTTCTGTCCTGGAGATCGCGGGAAAATACGGTTTTGATAACGGGAGCAAATTCGCGAAAGCCTTCAGCGGTGTTTTTTCTTTGCCTCCGAGTGAGTTTAGGCTAACAAAAATTAGCAGAAACTAACAGAACGCAATTCGGAATATTAGACAAAACTTACAAAAGTTGACCCAAATGGAGCCGAAAGCGAAACGGCGATTGACTATAATAACAGTATAAACAGCAAGGAGCGGTAAAGAGATGAAATATCATAAGATGTTTGCGTGGCTTACTGTGATTTGTTTTGTAATGACGTTCATTACCGGTTATAAGCATAAATAAGGGGGCGTTTTAAGATGATCGATATTTGCTGGGGCAAGATGAGACTGGTGGCTTGCGGCGCACTGCTTTCAACGGTGGGTTATCGCATCGTGCGGAGCCCGGAAGCAAGAAAGCTGTATACGCTGGCTACGGCGGCTGTGCTTCGCGAGAAGGAATACATCATGACTGAACTGACTGATATCCGCGAGGATTGTGAGGACATCGTGGCAGACGCAAAAGAACTCAATGAGTGCTATGCAGAAGAGCGTGCGAAGGTGATCGAAGACCGCGCGGCACGCAGGGCAGCGGCGGCGGAAGCCGAGGCAAATGCTGCAGTGGGTTCGGAAGCACAGGCATAAGATCCGATATCATGACGAAGCCGCCATTATGGCGGCTTCTTTTTGGCTGAATACCGGGAGTCTGTCGTACAGATACGGTAAAATTATGATTGAGAGGTTTATTCATGAAATGCAGAATCCTTCATGAATCCAGAGGCCGTCTGAGGGTCCGGCTGATGCAGGGACGCATGACGCTTGCACAGGCGGACTATGTGGAGTATTACCTGAAAGCCGTGGAAGGGGTCAGGGATGTCAGGGTATATGACCGGACCTGTGATGCGCTGATCTTATATGATGCGGATAAGGAGAGGAAAAACCGGAGCCGTCTGATCGACGCGCTTGCGGAGTTTTCCTATGAAATGAGCACCGCTGTGGTTCCGGACCACACCGGCAGGGAGCTGAACAGGGAATATGAAGACAAACTGGTATCCATGGTGCTCTGGCGGGTCGCACGAAAACTGTTTGTGCCTGTAGATATACGGCGTATTCTCCATATCCGGAGAGCTGCGCGCTATATGTGGCGCGGCATGAAGGTTCTCGGGAGAGGCAGGCTGGAGGTGCCGGTCCTGGATGCAGTCGCGATCACTACGGCAATGGTGCGCGGCGATTTTGACACATCTTCATCGATCATGTTCCTGCTCAGGGTGGGCGAGATCCTGGAGGAGTGGACACATAAGAAATCGGTTGCCGACCTGGCGAGCACGATGTCGCTCGGCGTGGATAAGGTCTGGATGCTGGCTGACGGACAGGAGATCCTGACGCCGGTAGGCCGTGTGAAGGCGGGCGACCTGATCGTGGTACGCACCGGCAATATGATCCCGCTTGACGGCCGTGTCGTGAGTGGCGAGATGACCGTGAACCAGTCTTCGCTCACGGGCGAGTCACTTCCGGTCCCGCGTTCCGCAGGGGGCTATGTATATGCAGGAACCGTTGTTGAGGAGGGCGTCTGTACAGTACAGGTCGAAAAGGTCTCCGGAAGCGGCAAGTATGACAGGATCGTCCGGATGATCGAAGAGTCGGAAAAACTCAAGTCCCGGACAGAAGACAAGGCATCCCATCTGGCAGACCATCTGGTTCCATACAGCCTTGCCGGCACGATCCTGACTTACCTGATCACACGGAACGCGACGCGGGCGATCTCGATCCTGATGGTAGACTTTTCCTGTGCGCTGAAGCTTTCCATGCCGCTGGCGGTGCTTTCCGCGATGCGGGAAGCGGGAAATCATGATATTGCCGTGAAGGGCGGCGTTTTCATGGAAAATGTCTCAGAAGCGAAGACGATCGTCTTTGATAAGACCGGGACGCTGACGCATGCAACGCCCAAAGTCCGTATGGTCGTTCCCTTTGGAGGCAATGATGAGCATGAGATGCTGCGGATCGCCGCCTGCCTGGAGGAACATTATCCGCATTCAATGGCGAGAGCGGTAGTGGAAGCTGCCAAAGCAGGCCTTCCGCATGACGATGAAAGGCACTCCAAGGTCGAGTACGTGGTCGCGCACGGCATAGCCAGCATCGTGGACGGTAAGAAGGTGATTATCGGCAGCCGTCACTTTGTGTTTGAGGATGAGGGATGCAAGGTGCCGCGCGGGGAAAAGAGAAAATTCAACAGTATTCCTTCAGAGTATTCACACCTGTACCTTGCGATCGACGGGAAGCTTGCAGCAGTCATCTGTATTGAAGATCCGATCAAGGCAGAAGCGCCTCAGGTTGTCAGAAGCCTGCATGCACTGGGCATCGACCGGGTCGTGATGATGACGGGTGACAACCGCAATACGGCGGAAAGTGTTGCCGCATTGATCGGTCTGGATGAGGTTTTCGCGGAAGTACTTCCGGAAGACAAGGCCGCATTTATCAAGTCGGAGCACGATGCCGGACGGAAAGTGATCATGGTCGGCGACGGGGTCAATGATACGCCGGCGCTTTCTGAAGCGGATGTAGGTATTGCAATCAGCGACGGCGCGGCTATCGCGAGAGAGGTCGCGGACATCACGATCTCCGTGGACGACCTGCGCGCGTTGGTCATGCTGAAGAAGCTGAGCGACGCGCTGATGCAGCGGATCCATTTTAATTACCGTTTCATCATGTCATTCAACACAACGCTGATCCTGCTCGGAGTAGCGGGGATCATGCCCCCGGCAACATCCGCACTGCTTCACAACCTTTCTACGATAGGCATCAGTCTGAAGAGCATGACGGATCTGATCGGAGCCACAGAATAGATTTCCTTAACTAAATCCTTTTGGAGCCTTTTTCCGCCGTTTTGGAGCGGAGAAGGCTCTTTTTTACGAGTAATATAAATATCAACATGTTACCTATGGCTAACACGATTCAAAATACAATTCTTTTTGCCGCACGATGCGGCATAAATTTTACGTCAGAAGTTAGTATGCGCTAACTAAGCGGGGAAAAATATATGAGTATCGTGATATTAGGCGGCAATGAAAGAATGGAGAGAGAGTACAAAGACCTGTGTAAGGCCTATAACTGCAGGGCAAAGGTGTTTACCAAACCATCCGGAAACCTGCGAAGCAAGATCGGCACCCCTGATCTGATGATTTTCTTTACAGGCACCATGTCTCATAAGATGGTGAATGCTGCGATGTGTGAAGTAAAGGGCGGAAGGACGGAGATCGCCAGGTCCCATACGAGTTCCATGGCAGCACTCAGAGAGATCCTGGATATCCATGTCCCGAAGGAGGCAGTCCATGTCTGAGGAACTGATGATTCGGGAAGCGTCGCCTACATTGGCGGGGATCAAGACGGGCAGCCTTTTCAACTGCGCTTTTGACAGCCGCGAGGAGATGCTGGAGGATGTCCGCAGTCTGAATCGGAGCCTGCTGGAAAAAGGACTTTGTATGCTTCCGCTGCGTTTTACAGAGGGTCGGGCGCTTTTATATCTGTTCCGTGCGGCGTTTCTGAGGCGGGACCTTGCGGATGCGGAGTCCAGGCGGCTTCTCCGGGAAGCCGGATACAGACGAGCCGAGTTTCCGTACTGTCTGACAGAGCTTTGTAAAAGACTGAACAGCTGCAGCGAGTTTCCGCACGAGATCGGATTGTTTCTCGGATATCCGCCGGAGGATGTCAGAGGTTTTATTGAAAACGGTGCCCGGGGAAGTCTGCTGACGGGCTGCTGGAAGGTATACGGGGACGTGGATGCTGCCAGAAAGCGCTTTGCAGAGTTTAAACGGTGCACAGAGGACTACAGCAGGCAGCATGCATGCGGGCGGAGCGTTTTACAGCTGGCGGTCCGCATTTAAAGAATGAGCATATGAGGCGGGCGCTCTTTTCGCACTTTGCCGGAGAAAGAAGCCTGTTCATATACGATAAAGATTTTATGTAAGAAAGGAACAATGATCATGAAGAAAGTAGCAGTAGTTTACTGGAGCGGTACGGGTAACACAGAGGCAATGGCGCAGGCAGTTGCGGCAGGCGCACAGAAAGCAGGGGCTGAGGTTACCGTACTGACCAGTGCTGAATTTGGCGCGGCGCAGGTGGGAAGCTATGACGCATTAGCATTCGGATGCCCGGCGATGGGCGCGGAAGTTCTCGAGGAAAGTGAATTCCAGCCGATGTGGGATGACTGCAAGAGCGCGCTCGGCAGCAAGCCTGTCGTACTGTTCGGCTCCTATGGCTGGGGCGACGGTGAATGGATGCGCAGCTGGGCAGCCGATGCGGAAGGAGCCGGCATTATGCTGGCGGCGGACTTTGTAATCTGCAACGACGCGCCGGATGATGATGCCAAGGCAAAGTGCGAGGCTCTGGGTGCTGCGATCGCCTGAATCTGATATAAAGAAAAAGACAAACAGAACATAAAAAAAGGGACTGCATGAGCGGTCCCTCTTTTATAAGTATTGTTCGGCGGGTCCGGCAGTTGCCGGTCAGGCATCAGTTCATTACCCGCACGAAAGAATCAATGGTAAGTCCGTTTTGTTCGAGCATCTGAATGATGACTCCGGTGATCTTCGGACCGTAGACCGGATCATGCAGAGATGAGTAGATAACATACAGGCCGTAAAAAGCCATCATGCTCAATCCCAGGTCGAAGATACCGATGACGATCCCGGCGGTGGACTTTCCGCTCTTCAGTCCTGTCCTTTTGGATAAGACACCGGAGGCAAACGCCATGACGCCGAGAAAGAAACAGTAATAGATGCCGTCCGGGAAGAAAAAGACATATGAGAGCGCACCGAAAACCGCGCTCCATAAACTGTAGCGCGCAAGATTCTCGATGCTGTTGGTATAAGTTTCATTCATATTGCAATCATAGTACCATTATTTTTCCCGACTTGCAAGCGGACACTAAATTTTATATAATGATACAGCTATGATTACAGAAAGCTATTCAGAACAGGAAACGTACGCGATCGGAAGCATGCTCGGAAGAGAGGCGGAGGCCGGACAGATCTATTGTCTCGACGGCGACCTGGGCACAGGCAAGACGGTCTTTGCCAGGGGATTTGCCGACGGACTCGGCGTCAGGGAGCCCGTCACATCTCCCACGTTTACGATCATCCACGAATACAGGGACGGAAGGCTCCCCCTGTTTCATTTTGATGTCTACAGGATCGGCGATCCGGGAGAGATGGATGCCATCGGATATGAAGATTATTTCTATGGAGACGGCGTGTGCCTGATCGAATGGTCGGAACTGATCAGTGAACTGATCCCTGACGACGCGATCCGTGTGAATATCCGGAAGGACCTTAGAAGGGGTCTGGATTTCCGGGAGATCGAGATCCTCGGGACAGGCCTGTCCGGGAAAAGATCGGAAGGAAAGAATGTATGAAGATACTGGCGATAGAAGCTTCGGCACTGACAGCATCCGTGGCAATCACGGAGGATGATCTGCTGAAGGGAGAGTTTACGGTCAACAACAAACTGACGCACTCGGAGACCTTGCTTCCCATGCTGGAGAGCATGGCAGAGATCTCGGGTATCAGCCTCGAAGATGTGGACGCGATCGCTGTTTCTGCCGGCCCCGGATCCTTTACCGGTTTAAGGATCGGCGCGGCAACAGCCAAGGGACTGGCACTGGCATATAACTGCCCGGTGATCAAAGTGCCGACCCTGGCCGCGATGGCCTATACGCTGAGTCTCGTGAGCGATTCCGTTATCTGCCCGATCATGGACGCCAGACGCGGACAGGTTTATTCGGCAGCATACTGCTCGGATGCCGTTGTATTGGAGGAAGATGCGAGAGACATCCATTCCCTGATCAGCAGGCTCAATGAGACCGTTCCGGAGGAAGAATGCAGTTATATCTTTCTGGGAGACGGGGTCCCTGTCTACTCGGATATTATATCGGCGGAACTGGAAGGCGACGTCAGCTTTGCCGGTGCGGACATTAACCGGCAGCGTGCGGCAGGCGTGGCAGTGCTCGGCTCTGTTTTCTATAATAAGTGGCTCGTACGGAACGGCCTGACGGCAGAAGCGGTGCGCTCGGCAGGCGCCGATGCAATCAGCTGCTTTGATGACACGGTCATGAATTCGGACAACCTTGCGCCGGAGTACCTGCGCAAGTCCCAGGCAGAGAGGGAGATGGAACAGGGCGTTCTTGAGGATCCCGGACAGCATTCACTGAAGAAGATGCAAAGCGGCGGTCCCCGCCGCGGAAGGTCGGAAAGCTGATGGAGATCCTGGAACTGAACGGCGGCACAGATCCGAAGCTTTGTGAAGAGATACTTGACCGGATCGCGGATATTGACCGCGGGGTATTCGGCGACAGCGCCTGGGGAAGGACGGCATTTGCGGAAAATGTTGTCAACGACTATGACTTTCTTACGGCGGCAGTTGATAAAACAGACGGAAGCGGGGAAGTCCGGGATCTGGAAGGCTGTGAGGTATGCGGATACGCACTGCTTCGCTGCTTTGATGACGCGGAGCTCATCATGATCGCCGTGGATCCTTTATTCCGGCGCCGCGGGATCGGGGAAATGCTGCTCGAAGGACTTATCGGTGAGGCAAAGAAACGGGAAGCAGCCGGTATTTTTCTTGAGGTAAGAGAAAGCAACGAGGCGGCAAGAGCAATGTATGAAAATGCCGGATTTGCCGTGACAGGAGTCCGGCGCGACTATTACCATGCGCCTCGGGAAAATGCGGTCATTATGCAGCTGCGGCTGCATTGAGCTTTCTGACCGCTTATAGAGGTAATTATGTTAGACGTTTGTTTACTCGGGACCGGCGGCATGACACCTATGCCGCACCGCTGGCTGACATCGCTGATGCTCAGAAGCGAAGGATCCAATGTTTTGATCGACTGCGGCGAGGGAACGCAGATTGCGCTGAAAGAGATCGGCTGGTCTCCCAAATCGATCGACATCATGTGTTTTACCCATTATCATGCAGATCACATCTCCGGACTGCCGGGGATGCTTTTGAACATGGCCAATGCCGACCGCACCGAACCGGTGATCATGATCGGACCAAAGGGCCTTTTCAACATTGTCCGCTCTTTGAGATGTATTGCGCCGGAGCTGCCTTTCGAGCTTCGGTTTATCGAGCTTGACCAGAATACGGAACAGTTTCACCTGGGTCCGTATGAGATCCGGTGCTTCAAGGTAAAGCACAACATTCCCTGCTACGGTTACAGCGTGATCGTGCCCCGCAAGGGAAAGTTTGATCCGGAAGCGGCCAGGGGGCTGGGCATCCCCGTAATGTACTGGAACCGCCTGCAGAAGGGTGAGATCATCAGCGACCGGGAGACCGGAAAGACATATCGCCCGGAGATGGTCATGGGGCCGGACCGCCGGGGCATCAAGATCACATATACGACGGACACCAGGCCCTGCGATAACATCGTCCGTGCGGCATCGGACGCGGATATCTTTATCTGTGAGGGCATGTACGGAGATCCTGACTGTCAGGACAAGGCACGCGCCTACAAGCATACGACCATGCAGGAATCTGCGCATATGGCTGCGGAAGCGGAGATCCCCCCGAGAGAGATGTGGTATACCCATTACAGCCCTTCGATGACCAATCCCAAGCAGTACATTGAGGAGATGCAGAAGATCTTCCCCAATGTAAAATGCGGCAAGGACGGTATGACGGCTGTGCTGAATTTCGACGAAGACTAGAGTTAAAGGGGCATGTCATATGACGGACCCTATAGGACAGGATAATGACTGATACTTCTAAAGACATAACCATACTGGGCATTGAAAGCTCCTGCGATGAGACGGCGGCAGCAGTAGTCGTAAACGGACGAAAGGTGCTTTCCAATGTGATCTCCTCCCAGATCGACATTCATACGGTCTATGGCGGAGTGGTGCCTGAGATCGCTTCTCGTCTGCACTGTGAAAATATCAATGGCGTGATCCGGCTGGCCATGAAGGAAGCGGGAACCGGCTGGGACGGTATCGACGCGATCGCCGTGACGAGAGGTCCCGGACTTGTGGGAGCACTGCTGGTCGGTGTGTCGGAAGCGAAGGCACTGGCGTACGCGCTTCATAAACCGCTGATCGGCGTCCATCACATCGAAGGTCACATCGCGGCAAACTATATTTCCCATCCCGCGCTGGAGCCGCCTTATGTATGTCTGGTCGTGAGCGGGGGCCATACGCATCTTGCAGTGGTGCGCGGATACCGTGAGTTTGAACTGGCCGGAAGGACCATGGACGACGCGGCAGGCGAGACCTTTGATAAGGTCGCGAGGGCGGTCGGTCTCGGATATCCGGGCGGTCCAAAGGTGGACCGGGCTGCACGTGAAGGCGATCCGCATGCAATCGAGTTTCCGCGCGGAGAGGTGAAGGACCATCCGTACGATTTTACTTTTTCCGGTTTAAAATCTGCGGTGCTGAATTATATCAACATGGCGCAGATGAAGGGAGAGGAGATCAATGTTTCCGATCTGGCGGCTTCCTTCCAGCGGTCTGTAACGGACTCGCTTGTCTCGAGAACGATCCGCTGCGCGGAAAACTACGGGATCAGGAAAGTGGCGATCGCCGGCGGCGTCAGCGCGAACAGCGCGCTCAGGGAAGCGATGAAGGCAGCCTGTGAGGAAAGAGGGATGGAATGCTTCTATCCGGAACCGGTCTACTGTACCGACAACGCCGCGATGATCGCGTCAGCGGCATACTATGAGTATCTGGCGGGCAGACGGGACAGCATGTTCCTGAACGCCGAGCCGAACCTGAAACTGGGTGACAGATAATGGCAGCAAATACACCGATCTATACGGCGCTTGTAATGGCGGCGGGCAGTGGTACAAGAATGCATACCGCTGTAAAAAAACAGTTTGCGGACCTGTGCGGCATGCCGGTCGTGGCTTACAGCCTGCGGGCGTTCGAGGAAAACAGCCACATCCGGTCTGTTGTGCTTGTCGTGCCGAAGGGCGAGACGGAGTCTGCCCTGGAGCTCTGCCTGAAATACGGCTTTCATAAGGTTAAGAATATCGTGGAAGGAAGCGACCAGCGCTTCAAGTCGGTCTATAACGGCCTGCAATGCGTACCGGAGGACACGGATTACGTACTGATCCACGACGGCGTGCGCCCGCTGATCACGGGAGACCTGATCGACCGCTGCTGCAAGTATGTTCTGCTGACACGCGCTTGCGTTGCCGCGGTGCCGGTAACGGATACGATCAAACGGGCCAATGCCCATGGATTTGCGGCAGAGACCCTGGACCGCTCAACACTTTGGAGCATCCAGACGCCGCAGGCATTTTCCTTCCCACTGATCTTTGAGGCATATAAGTCCCTCTATAAGACGATCAAGGAGTATGGTACGGATGAGAGTAAGATTACGGATGACGCCGTGATTGTCGAGAACATGACAGACTGCCATGTCCGGATCATCGCAGGAGACCGTAGAAACCTGAAGATCACGACGCCGGAGGATATGGTGATCGCGGAAGCGTTCATCAAGAGCGGGCGGTAAGACTCTGTGTAACAGAATAAGGACAAAACAAAAGAGGTATCACGCATTTGTGATACCTCTTAATTATTACGCAGAAGATGGGATTTGAACCCATGCGCCGCTATTAACGACCTACTCACTTTCCAGGCGAGCCCCTTCGACCACTTGGGTACTTCTGCAGTGTCGAATATATGCCGGTGACCGGCTGTATTCAGTTCACGGATCGGTGGAACGGTCCGTACGGAAAGGATGGGATTCGAACCCATGTGGAGTTGCCCCCAAACGGTTTTCAAGACCGCCTCGTTATGACCGCTTCGATACCTTTCCCTAAATGCTTGCGCTTGACTATAATAAACAAATTCCGATGCTTTGTCAAGGGTTTTTGAAAAATGAAAGGACAAACGGAAATGCTTGACTTTCAAATAGGCAGCTATTAAAATACATGATAATCGATATGAAATCGGTTTCGCCTGAAGAACAGGCATAGTATTATTGAAAGATATCTGAGCTATGAAAGCGTATCCCGTCCAGAAGGAAGGGAGCGCTTTTGTTATTTATGAGGAAGAAAAATGGAACTGCAGGATTTTTTTAAAGTGCACCCCAGGGCGGCCATCGCTTTTTCGGGAGGCGTTGATTCGGCATATCTGCTGTACGCTGCAGGAAAATATGCAAAAGACGTGACGGCCTACTATGTCCATGCGGCATTTCAGCCGGCTTTTGAACTGGAAGACGCAAAGCGGCTGGCCGCAGATATTGGCGCGAAGATGAAGATCCTGGAGGTGGATGTGCTTTCCGACGAGACTGTCGTGGCCAATCCGCCTGACCGGTGTTACTACTGCAAGCGTCAGATTTTCGGCAACATTCTCCGGGCGGCAGCAGAAGACGGGTATACGCTGGTATTGGACGGGACCAATGCCTCGGATGATGCGGGCGACCGGCCGGGGATGAAAGCGCTGAAGGAACTGGAGGTACGTTCGCCTCTGAGAGAATGCGGTCTGACAAAGACAAGGATCCGGGAACTTTCGAGGGAAGCCGGACTCTTTACCTGGAACAAGCCGTCTTATGCCTGCCTTGCGACCAGAATCCCGACAGAGACCCGGATCACAGCCGGGATCCTGCAATCGACGGAAGCGGCGGAGACGTTTCTGTTTGGACTTGGCTTTACGGACTTCCGCATAAGATACCTCGACGGACATGCGCGTTTGCAGGTTCCTGAAGATCAGCTGGAAGCCGTGCTTCACAACCGTACGCAGATCCTCGGGGAATTGAAACAATATTATAAGTCGGTCATGCTGGACCTTGAAACAAGATCATGACCGGAAGATGAGGCAGGTTATACTATGAACACAGAGATCAAAAGAGTTCTGGAAGGCGTCAGGGACGGAGAGATCTCCGTTGATGACGCGCTTCTCAAGATCAAGCAGGAGCCTTTCACGGACCTCGGTTATGCGATGATCGATCATCATCGCAAGATACGGCAGGGTGCTGCGGAGGTGATCTACGGCGCCGGCAAGACAGCGGAGCAGATCAGCGGTATTGTGCAGGTTCTGAAAGAGAAAGGCAATGACGCGATCCTGATCACCCGTATATCGCCGGAAAAGGCAGCAGCTGTCGGAAAAGACCATAAACTGGACTATCATCCGGACGCAAAGGTCGGCATTGTCGGTAAACTTCCGGTTCCGGACGGGATCGGGAAGATCGTCGTTGCTACCGGGGGCACGAGCGACATTCCGGTGGCGGAGGAAGCTGCGCTTACGGCGGAGATCCTGGGCAATGAAGTCGTTCGTCTTTATGATGTCGGCGTCGCAGGGATCCACCGGCTGCTTTCCCATACGGATATTATTATGTCTGCCAGCGTGATCATTGCGATCGCAGGTATGGAAGGCGCGCTCGCAAGCGTGCTCGGCGGTCTTGCAGACTGTCCTGTGATCGCTGTCCCGACCAGCGTCGGATACGGCGCCTCCTTCGGCGGCGTGGCAGCGCTTTTATCCATGTTGAATTCCTGCGCAAGCGGCGTGTCGGTCGTCAATATCGACAACGGATTCGGAGCGGGG
Organism: Lachnospiraceae bacterium; assembly: GCA_017455005.1. Classification (GTDB taxonomy): domain Bacteria; phylum Bacillota; class Clostridia; order Lachnospirales; family Lachnospiraceae; genus Avilachnospira. The sequence goes on from JAFTBX010000003.1 coordinate 24,131, forward strand.
TATCTGGCCAGCATGATTAATCACGAGAGTAAGAAGGGATAACGGTGATAAATTATGAAAACATTGTACTTTGACCTTGGTATGGGCGCAGCCGGCGATATGCTGACGGCGGCGCTTCTGGAGCTTTTTCCTGAGAAAGAACAGGAAGCGATCATAGAGGAACTGAACAGCTGCGGGATCCCGAAGGTGACTTTCCGTAAGGATGCCTCTGTCAAATGCGGTATCACCGGCACACATATGACCGTGCTGGTTGACGGCGTGGAAGAAACGGAGCATATGCATGATCATCATGAGCATGACCATGAACACAGTCACGATCACGAGCATAGCCACGACCATGACCACGATCACGAGCATAACCACGGCCATGACCACGATCACGAGCATAGCCATGACCATGAACATGAACACTCTCATGAGCATGAACATTCCCACGGCGGTCACACGCATTCGCATACAGGCATGGCGGGCATTAACCATATCATCAACGATCACATGACACTGCCGGAAGAGGTGAAAGCTGACATCCGTGCCGTTTACGGCCTGATCGCGGAAGCGGAGAGCCATGCGCACGGCGTACCGGTCACTGAGATCCATTTCCATGAGGTCGGCACCTTTGACGCGGTGGCGGATGTGGCGGCAGTCTGCCTGCTGATCCGGAAGATTGCTCCGGATAAGATCATGGCTTCACCGGTCAATACGGGAACCGGCCAGGTCCGCTGCGCACATGGCCTGATGCCTGTACCGGCACCGGCGACGGCATTCTTACTGCAGGGGATCCCGATGTACGATAACGGTATCCGGAGCGAACTTTGCACACCGACCGGAGCCGCGCTGCTGAGGCACTTCGTTGACGAATTCGGCAGTATGCCTGTGATGCGGACGGAAAAGATCGGCTACGGTATGGGCAAAAAGGACTTCGAAGCTGCCAACTGCGTTCGCGTGATCCTGGGAACCATGGAAGAACGGATGGCAGCGGCATCCGGCAGCACGGACCAGATCATTGAACTCGTCTGCAACATCGACGATATGACTGCGGAGGAAATCGGATTTGCGTTTGACAGACTGTTTGAGGCGGGAGCCGTGGACGTGTTTACAGTCGCGGCCATGATGAAGAAAAACCGTCCCGGAACTATCCTTCACGTACTCTGCAAAGAAGAACGAAGAGATGCGGTGGTTGGAGCGATCTTTGCAAATACCACGACGATCGGGATCAGGGAAGCGGTCATGAACCGATATGTTCTGGATCGTTCCGAATTTGCAAAAGAAACACCGTACGGCGCCATTCGCGTCAAGAAAGTCAGCGGCTACGGTGTCGAGCGGGAAAAGTTCGAATATGATGATCTGGCGATGGCATCCCGCAAGGGGAATATGAGCATCGCAAAACTGAAAGCGCAGCTGCGTTAACCTGATCATACAGCAAAAAGATGAGCCGAAGAAGTCGGGAGTTTCCCGGTTCTCCGGCTCATTTGCCGTTCATAATGCCTGATTGTCTGTCCGGCGGTGCGATGCTGCCGGTGGAAGACAGGGATTACTGCGCCTGCCTGCGCATCTTAAGATACTGTCTCTGCACAGCGAAGATCGTAAATGCTCCGAACGCCGTAAACATCCAGAAGGCGGGCACATAGGAACCGCCGCAGCGGTCCGCGATCAGACCGGGAACCAGGGTAAAAACGAGAGAGCCGAAGGTATACATCTTCTGGAAACGCTGGATCGTCTCGTCATACATTTCCGGCTCGCTTAAGTCTCCTGCCCAGGCGGCGGGACCGGTCATGGCAATACTGACGCCGACATCAAAAGCAGCAATACTTATGTACATCGCAAGGTCTGAACGAACTACGCAGAGAAGCGCCATACCGATCACCATGAGTGAACCGTAGATGTAGTTGCACCAGTAGGTTGAGAAGCGGTCTGCGACCCAGCCGAAAAGGAACTTGCCGGCTGAAGCAAAAACCGAGCCGATGGAAAAGGCGATTGCGATGGTTTCAGGACGAAAGCCCTGGCCGTTTAAAAGAACGGTCAGATGATTGTATCCCGGATTGGCAACGACACCGAGCATGAAAAGCGCCGGAAGCAGGAAGAACCAGTCGCCCGGATCGATCCTGCGGGAATGTGTCGATTTTTTTGCGGCGGGACCGGCTTCTTCCGTGTCGGCGGTATCACCATAGGGATGCAGGCCGAGATCGGAGGGACTGTTGCGGTAGATCAGGAAACAAAGGATGACAACTGCGCCGATACAGATGGCTTCGGCCAGAAAAGTCACGGAAAGACCGTTATGCTCGATGCTCCAGGTGATAAGCGAGGGGATACCGATCAGCGCGAACGTGCTGCCCATGGTCGAGATCGACATGGCGACATTGCGCTTTTGCCGAAACCACCGGTTGAGCATCATGGAGACGGGCAGCGTGGCACCGAGACCGTAGCCGATACCGGTCAGAGCGGATCCCGCGATAAACATATAATAATGAAAAGCGAGTGCGTAGAGCACAAAACCAAGGGCAGCCATAAGACCCGCGATCAGAAGACCGAGACGCATGGAAAATGTCTTATAATACCAGCCGGACACCGCTACGGAGAGGAAACCGAACAGGCTTCTCGTGAGCAGGATCGTGGAAGACTGCGTATTGGTAATGCCGAATTCCTTCAGGATATATGGAAGGTGTAAGGAAAAGGCGTTGCAGGCGAGTCCCGCGATACAGAAAAATGTCAGCGTAGTCGCTACGCAGATCAGATACGCATAGTGAAATCTTTTCATACCAAACCTAAATTTATAACGTAAAGAAAAAGTTCACTGAGTACTGTAGCACATGTTTCGGGGAAATGGTATTAAAAAATTACATTTCATATGATATAATAATCGGAAGTATGAAATGGAGGCCCCTATGGCGGATAAAGTTCTGATCGTTGACGATGATAAGTCGGTCATCGACATACTCTACAAAGTCATCAAGAGCAACGGTATCGAAGCAGACCTTGCGCACAGCGGCGAGGAGGCGATCGTGATGGTGGGCGGGAATCAATATGACCTGATCCTGCTCGATATTAACATGCACGGAATCGACGGCTTTGAAGTTATCCGGATCCTTCGTGACCGTGGTTTCAACATTCCGATCATCGTCGTCAGCGGTCGAAAAGAAGACTATGATATGATCTTCGGACTGGATATCGGCGCGGACGACTACATCACCAAACCGTTCAATCCTGTCACGCTCGGCGCCAAGGTCAAGGCAATGATCCGACGAAATAAAGGAAGCCTCCAGGGACGTGAAAATACGATCGAGGCGGGACCATTTGTATATAATACAAGTACGCTGCGCCTGTACAAAAACGGACAGGAGCTGAATCTGACTTCCAAGGAAAACGCGATGATGAAGCTTTTCCTGGATAATGTCAATGCCATCTTTTCCAAAGATATGATCTATGAGATGATCTGGGGCGATACCATCATCGATGAGAATGCGATCATGGTCTATATAAACCGCCTCCGCCAGAAAATCGAGGACGATCCGTCACATCCGAAGTTTATTCAGAACGTGCGAGGACTGGGATACAGATTTGTGATCTGATGAGAGATTCTTTTCAAGAACTGAACAGCCGTTTCCGCCGACTGTCCATTGCGCTGGCGCTTATCCTGATCGTCAGCGGACTGATTGCCGGCGCGGCATTCGCAAGAGAAAGCAGAAGGGTTATCATCCAACAGCAGGAGGATAACCTTTTTGATATTGCCAAATCCACGGACCGCAATGTCGCCAATCTGATCAAGCGCTGTCAGGATGAGGTTTTTTACCTCTCAAACCGCAATGACTTCGCGCAGGCCGAAACGATGTATCTGCGAGACGGCGCTTCCTCCAATCTCTGGTTCTGGCTGCGTGACAATACGATGAACTTAAGCAAGCTCAATTCCGCCATCATTGCCATTGAAGACGGACATACAGTGCTGTCTTCGCATATGGAATATCTGATGGATTACAGTTTTTACTCTGAACTGGGCAGCGATATCCTGAAGCTGTGTATCGCTCCGAACGGGGAGTACTACCTTGCTTTTATGTTTCGGAGTCCCGCCGGCAATCTGCAGTATGCTGCTCTGATGGACCTGCCGGCATTTTACCGGCAGATCGCCGGCAATGAACTTGCGGAGGGAGACTCCATCTTGCTGTTCAATGAAGAGTTCAACCTGCTGGTCAGCAACGACGGGGATGAGGTCCGGGTAGACCGCCCGGGTGATCCGGACGCAAAGGTATGGAATGAGAACGGCATCAAGGTCATGCGCTCGTTTCTTGAGAACCGCACGGAGAGAACAGGTGCCTTCGAATTCACCGACATCAACGAGGACAGCTATACCGAATGTGTGGCGATCTATCCTGTACGCGGAAACGACAACGGCATCTTTACGGTCGCGGTGGCGACTCCGTATGATATGATGATCCAGCCGCTGAGCCGCATCAATATGATTCTGATTCTCTGCGGGCTCGTGATCGTTGCCGGCCTGGCGCTGCTGATCTACGACATACTTCTACTCAATCAGGAACGGGCAGTGAGCAACCGCAAGGTGGAAGAACTTCGCCGGGAGAACGAATCCATGGAGCAGCTGATGCGTACGACCCAGGAACTGGAGCATGTACAGCGTCTGGAGATGATCGGAACGATGACCTCCGGCATCGCGCATGAGTTCAATAACCTTCTGACACCGATTATGGGCTACAGCATCATGACACTCGAGAAGATCCCTGAGGAAGACAGCGAGCTTTCGGAGAATATTATCGAGATCTACAACGCGTCGCGGAAGGCAAAGGATGTGATTCGCAGGCTGTCGGAGCTATCCCGTAAAAATGTTTCCGCGACGATGGTAAAGCTCTCGCCGGATGATGTGATCAGGAAGGTCTGGGAAACCGCGCTGCCTGCCAAGCCGAAGACTGTGGAACCGCAGATCCGGACTGAGGCGGGGGGCTGGATGTTTTCCGCCAACGAGACACAGATCACACAGGTTCTGCTGAACCTGGTCATCAATGCCTTCCACGCGATGGAAGAGACCGGAGGAACGCTGCAGCTTTTGACCCGCGCGGTCAACGTGACGAATGAAGTGGTCTTTCAGATCAGTGATACCGGAACAGGTATCCCGGAAGAGATCCTGCCGCATATCTTTGACCCGTTTTTTACGACCAAGGAAGCGGGTAAGGGCACCGGCCTCGGCCTTGCGATCGCCAAGAATGTGGTCGACCAGTATCACGGAACGATCAGCGTCAAGTCCGAGCCTGGCAAGGGCAGTACCTTTACGGTCCGGCTCCCGGGCATCCGGCCAGAACAGTCATCGCAGAGTCCGGCAGAGGGGGAGAAAGCGGAAGAAAATCCCGGAACAGTAGACATAAGTGGTTAATGAAACGGTGTTTTGTGAAATATGCAACAAGGCACCGTTGCTTTTTTGTTAAATTGGACTTGACGAATCTTAATAAAATGTAAGCCAACCGTAATCTTCATTTATGACTCATATGTTTTAATTTAGATGCATGGCATTATGTAAGAGGAGGTATATATGTTACGCTACATTGTAAAGAGACTGTTGTTCATGTTAGTGACGCTATCATGTACGATCATTTTTGTCTTTACGCTGCTTGAGTTTACCCCCGGTGATCCCGCGAAGATCATCCTGGGTCAGACAGCGAATGAGGAGGCGCTGGAGGCGATCCGTCTGCAGTTCCATCTCAATGATCCCTACATCGTCAGACTGGGCAGATATTTCGTCCAGCTGCTGCACGGGGATCTGGGCACGTCTTATATCACCAGACAGCCGATCGCAGGTGCGATCGCAGCACGTCTTCCGCTGACGCTGCGCATCGCGTTCTTCGGTATTCTGGTCGGTGCCTGCATCGGTATTCTTGCAGGAACCATCTCTGCGGTTAAGCAGTTCTCTATCGCTGACCGTGTTCTGACATTTATTTCCCTGTTCGGTAACTCCGCTCCTTCTTTCTGGACCGCGATGTTGTTCGTTCTGATCTTTGCGGTCAAGCTCCAGGTGCTGCCGGCAACCGGTTCTTACGGGTTTAAGTATTGGATCCTGCCTGTAGCCACCATTGGCCTGCAATGCAGTTCGGGTGTTACCCGTATGACGCGTTCTTCCGTTCTGGAGGTTATCCGTCAGGACTATATCCGTACTGCAAGAGCAAAGGGTCAGGTTGAGTGGAAGGTCGTCATCAGCCATGCGCTTCGTAATGCATTTATTCCGATTCTGACACAGCTTTCCGGTGAGTTCTGCGGATATCTTGGCGGTACCGTTCTGGTCGAGTCCGTATTCGCTATTCCCGGTATCGGTAACTACGTTCTGGATGCCGTCAAGAAGATGGACACCCCGGTTGTTCTTTCCGGTATCGTCATCATCTGCGCGATGTGCTCCGTGATCATCCTGGTCGTCGATATCCTTTACTCATTCATCGATCCGCGTATCAAGGCTACGTTCGGATTCGGCGTGAAGAAAAAGAAGACTGCCAAGGCAGCAGGAGGTAGTAAGTAATGGCTAAGAAAGACGGATATAAGAAGGAAAAGCTTGGCCAGAGCCAGTTTCAGCTGGCATGGATCAGACTGAAGGAGAACAAGTTCGCCCTGGTCAGCTTATACATTATTTGCGCGATCATCCTGATCGCTATCTTTGCACCGCTGCTTGCGCCTTATGATTATGCGGCACAGAACTACGATGAGATCCTGATGTTCCCCAGCCTGAAGCATCCTTTCGGCACGGACCAGTTCGGACGTGATATCTTCAGCCGTGTTATTTACGGAACAAGATACTCCATCACCATCGGTCTCTGCACCATGATCTTCTCATGCATCCTCGGTGTTACCCTGGGTACCATCGCAGCTTACTATCCGAAGCTCGATAACCCGATCATGCGTTTCCTGGATATCTTCGGATCTATCCCGGACATGGCACTGCTGATGTGCCTGGTCGTTATCATGGGTTCCAACATGCGGAACATGATCATCGCTCTGGGTCTGTACTATACCCCCGGTTATGCGCGTCTGGCGAGAGCTAAGGTTCTGACGCTGCGCAACGAAGAGTACGTGGAGGCTTCCATCGCTCTCGGCGCAAGTGACGCCCGTATCCTTCTGACACACATCCTTCCGAATGCGGTCGCCCCGCTGATCGTTCGTTTCACGATGGCTACCGGCGGTTCCATTCTGGAAGCAGCAGGCCTTTCCTTCATCGGTCTCGGCATTCAGCCGCCGAAGCCTGAGTGGGGTCTTATGATCTCACAGGGCCGTGGTTTCCTGAGCACAAACTGGTACTATCCGATCCTTCCGGGTCTGTGTATCGTACTCTTGAGCTACTGCCTGAACTATCTTGGCGACGGTCTGAGAGATGCTCTTGACCCGCGTCTGAATTAATAAGAAGGCGAGGTAAGCATAATGGGAGAGAATACATTATTATCAGTTGAGGATCTCGTTGTCAAATATTTCCTCAGAACAGCCACCTGCGAAGCGGTCAACGGCGTAAGCTTCACGATCGACAAGGGTGAAAGAGTCGGACTGGTAGGCGAGACCGGTGCCGGCAAGACAACAACAGCGCTTTCCATTCTGGATCTGGTTCCCAACCCGCCCGGACGTATCGTCAGCGGCAAGATCATCCTCAATGGTGAAGATATCCGTACCAAGAGTGTTGCGGAAGTCCGTAAGATCCGAGGCAACGATGTTGCCATGATCTTCCAGGATCCGATGACCTCACTGAACCCGGTCATGACCGTCGGCGACCAGATCATGGAAGTCGTACGCCTTCATAACGATGTCAGCAAGTTCGAAGCCATGGACAAGGCGAAGGAAATGCTGGAGCTCGTAGGTATCCCGGGTGAGAGATACTTGGAGTATCCGCATCAGTTCTCCGGCGGTATGAAGCAGAGAGTTCTGATTGCAATGGCACTTGCCTGCAACCCGAAGCTTTTGATCGCGGACGAGCCGACTTCGGCACTTGACGTTACGATCCAGGCACAGGTCCTTGACCTGATTAATGGTCTGAGAGAGAGACTGGGCATGTCCCTGCTTCTGATCACCCATGACCTGGGTGTTGTCGCTGAGACCTGTGACAGAGTTATGATCATGTACGCGGGTTCTATCGTTGAATCCGGTACGATCAGAGCCGTCTACAAGAACATCAAGCATCCGTACACCAAGGGCCTGTTCGGTTCCATCCCGAGACTGGATATCGAGTCTGACAGACTTGAGCCGATTAAGGGCATGATGCCGGATCCGTCCAACCTTCCTGAAGGCTGTGCGTTCTGTGAGCGCTGTCCGAATGCTATTGAGAAGTGCAAGACAGAGCGTCCGAAGCTCGAAGATATTGGAGACGGGCACTTTGTAGCCTGCTTCAATCCGTTAAAGGAGGGAGCATAATGGAAAACAACAACTACATGTTAAGTGTTAAAAACTTAAAGAAGTACTTCAACACCCCGGGCGGCAAGCTTCATGCGGTTGATGATGTTACATTTGATATCCCGAAGGGCACCACGCTCGGCGTCGTTGGCGAGTCCGGATGCGGTAAGTCCACTCTCGGACGTACGATCCTTCACCTTCATCCCAAGACATCCGGTCAGATCATATTCAACGGCCGCGATATCTCTGATGTCTCCAAGGCAGAGCTCCATGAGCTCCGCAAGGAGATGCAGATCATCTTCCAGGACCCGTTCTCATCCATTGACCCCCGTATGTCGGTCAAGCAGCTGATCGCGGAGCCCCTGAAGATCTACAAGCTCTGCAAGAGTAAGGAAGAGATCGAGGAGAAGGTCAGAGAGACCATGGATACCGTCGGTCTTGCATCCCGTCTCGCAGACTCTTATGCGCATGAGCTGGACGGCGGCCGCCGTCAGCGTATCGGTATCGGACGTGCGATCATTCTGAACCCGTCCTTCATCGTGTGCGATGAGCCGGTATCCGCACTTGACGTTTCGATTCAGGCACAGGTCCTGAACCTGATGATGGATCTGCAGGAACAGCGTAACCTGACCTACATCTTCATCACTCACAACCTGAGCGTCGTTAAGCACATTTCCAATGATATCATGGTTATGTACCTCGGAACTGCAGTGGAGAAGGCAGATTCCGCGGAACTGTTCAGACACCAGTATCATCCGTACACCAAGGCTCTGATCTCCGCGATCCCGCGTGTTGATATCGACAACAAGAGTGAGCGTATCCTGATCAAGGGTGAGATCACCAGCCCGATTGAGCCGCCGAACGCATGTCGTTTCGCGCCTCGCTGCGAGTATGCGACCGAGAGATGTCACAACGAGTTCCCACAGCTGGAAGAAGTGGAACCCGGACATTTTGTAGCATGCCACAGAGTAAGAGAACTGAACAATCTTTAAGTTCGGTTCACAGGATCGTCCGAAGTGGAGAGCGGACCTTCCTTCACAAAGGTAACTTCTGTTGGGGTACGGGCTTTCAGGATCCGGAGCACAACTGCCTGTTTCATGGATCATCATGAATGGCAGGGATCTGTGAAGGCCTTCCCGCGAAGTTCGTGCTGCAACAGATAATGTTATGAAGTAATCTTTTATTACAGGAGGAAACTGACACAATGAAAAAAACATTAGCGGTGCTCCTTTCTGCTGCCATGGTCGCAGGTCTTGCGGCATGCGGCGGCGGAAGCACAAACACAGCGACGACAGCTGCTGCAGGATCCGCAGAGACCCAGGCTGCGGCTGAGGCAGCGGCGCCGGCAGCAGAGGGTGAGAGCGACGGAACGCTCCGTATCATCCAGAACTTTGATCCGGGTACATTTGAACCGGGCAACAACGATGAGCAGGGCTACAACCGTATCACCACCCAGATCTATGACAGCCTGTTCCGTTACAACAAGGACGGCGTTCTGGAAGGCAGACTGGCAGAGAGCTTTGAGTGGGATGATGACACTCATCTGAGACTGCACCTTCGTGAGGGCGTAAAGTTCTCCGATGGCACAGATTTTACTGCAGAGGATGTTGTCTGGACGATCACCAGAGCGATCAAGGATGCTCTTCCGAACTATCACTTCAACATCATCGATGCTGACGGCTGTGAAGTAGTTGACGACTACACCTGCGTACTTGCACTCAAGTATCCCTGCGCTACCATGCCGAACCATCTGGCTTCCCCGGAGTGCTGCATTGCTTCCAAGAAGGCATTTGAAGAGAGCAACGGCGACTACCTTGGCGGTGCTGTCATCGGTACCGGCCCGTATAAGCTTGACAGCTATGTACAGGGCGATATCATCAAGCTGAGCGCAAACGAGAATTACTGGGATGCAGAGCAGGCTCCGAAGTGCAAGAACATCGAGCTTCGTATCGTAGGTTCCGGTGAATCCAGAGCTACCGAGGCTAAGACCGCACAGTACGATGTTGTTCTTAACCCGAACTCCAGAGAGCTTGACGGCATCGAGGCAGTTGACGGCATGCACATCGTATATGGCCAGACTGCGAAGACTGTTTATCTGTTCCTGAACATGAAGCAGCCGCCGATGGACAATGTTAAGGTCCGTGAGGCATTCGCAAGAGCAATCGACGTAAACGCTACCGTTAAGCTGGCATATCAGTCTGTCGGCCATCCGGCTGAGGCGTTCATCGTTCCCGGTATGCTCGGCGCAAACAAGGACACCTACCTCAAGTACTATGGCGCAGGCCATGATGTAGAGGCTGCAAAGGCTCTTCTGGCTGAGGCAGGTTATCCGAACGGTATCGACCTCGAGATCACTGTCAACTCTTCCGATACAGAGCGCTGCGACATGGCTGAGGCTATGCAGGCACAGGTTGCAGAGGCTGGCATCAACCTTTCCGTCAACAAGATGGAAGATGCTCCGATGCGTGAGTACATCGACGGCGGACTTCATCAGATGTGCATCTATGCGTTCACCGCACAGACCATGGAGGCTGATGGCTTCATTTCTCAGATCCAGCCGGGTTCTGCCGCACTTGCACGTGTAGGTTATGAGCGTCAGGAGTTCTTCGACAGATACGAGGAAGGCTGCGCTACTCTGGACGAGAGCGAGCGTGTCAAGATCTGGGAAGAGTGCCTGGAGATGCTGATGGAAGACTATGCTATGATCCCGCTGAATCATCAGATGCTGTGGGCAGCTGTCAACGACAAGGTTGACGGATTCTGGTGGGCACCGGATTACGAGGAAGTTTACTACAACATGCTTTCTAAGTAATTGACATAGTTAACAAATTGTTCAGTACTTTTTTGTACAATATATTTAATGAAGGGTCGCCTTGTCATGGCGGCCCTTTTTTTGTAAAATAATAGGTGCAAAGTGACGTCAGATTGTAAGAAAACGCGCATAACGTTAGTCGGAGTAAACATTGAAGAAGACTACAGTCAGCTTTACAGCATCAGACGGTACGACTTTTTATATGCAGTGCTACATCCCCTTCCATACCAGGACAAGGGGGACGGCAACTGCGATGATTCTTCCTGCCGGAAAATGCTTCCCGGAAGACTATAACTGGATCAGCGGACTTCTCTGCCGCAGAGGCTATCTGGTTTATGCACTGTACCAGAGAGGATATGGATCAGGGGTGCCGGAAGTGAACGATAACGCCGGACCCATCCAGAAGCAGGATATGCGGGACGC
>JAFTBX010000125.1 GCA_017455005.1 Lachnospiraceae bacterium
ATGCCCTCCCGCCTGTCAGAAAGTATCGGATCAGTCCTCAACCTTCACGATCTCACGCTTATTGTATGAACCGCAATTCTTGCAAACTCTGTGAGGCATAACCAGTGCTCCGCACTTGCTGCACTTGACAAGAGTGGGTGCGCTCATCTTCCAGTTAGCTCTTCTTGAATCTCTTCTTGCTCTGGATGACCTATTCTTAGGACAGATTGACATGTCTACACCTCCTTCTTCGAAAGAATGTCTATGCTAAAGCTGATCAAATCTGATCAGGCAATATCGCAACATTCGCATTATACAAAGCAATCCTATATTTGTCAAGACAAATTTCGTTTATACTGTGCATAATACTACAAAATATAGTGTTTCAGGCACCAAAAGCGGGATTTACGCCTGCGGCATCGCCTTGGACTTGATGTCTTCCTTGACGCGTGCGATGAAATCAGCAAGCTGGTACGCTCCCTCGTCACCGTTTGCGCGTGAGCGGACGGATACGGTCTTCTCTGCCTGATCCTTTTCGCCGACGATCAGCATATAAGGAACCTTTTCCTTCTGTGCCTGACGGATCTTCCAGCCCAGCTTCTCGCTGTGCTCATCCACAGCGACTCGGATGCCTGCCTCCTCGATCTGCGCCTTTACTTCCTGTGCGTAATCCATGAACTTGTCGGATACAGCCAGGATCTTGACCTGTGTCGGTGCGAGCCATGTCGGGAACGCGCCTGCGGTATGCTCGGTGAGAATGCCGAGGAATCTCTCGATGGAGCCGAATACAACACGGTGGATCATGATCGGCTGATGCTTCTCTCCGTCTGCGCCCATATACTCGAGGTTAAATCTCTGCGGCAGCTGGAAGTCAAGCTGGATCGTGCCGCACTGCCAGGATCTGCCGATTGCGTCGATCAGATGGAAGTCGATCTTCGGTCCGTAGAACGCACCGTCGCCTTCATTGAGGATATAGTCGATACCAAGGCTCTCCAGCGCATCCTTCAGCGCTGCCTCTGCGTGCTCCCAATCCTCATCGGAACCCATGGAGTTCTCGGGTCTGGTGGACAGCTCTACAAAATACTTGAATCCAAACAGCTGATAGAACTGATTGATCAGGTTGGAGATTGCCCTTACCTCGTCCTGGATCTGATCCGGACGGATATAGGTATGCGCGTCATCCTGCGTGAAGCAGCGTACACGGAACATACCGTGAAGCTCGCCGGACTTCTCATGTCTGTGAACCAGACCCAGCTCGGCGAAACGGAGCGGCAGGTCACGGTAGGAACGCGGCTCGGACTGGTATACAAGGATCGAGCCCGGGCAGTTCATCGGCTTGACCGCGAAATCCTGCTCATCGATCACTGTCGTATACATGTTTTCCTTATAATGATCCCAGTGACCGGAGGTCTCCCAGAGGCTGCGGTTCAGAATGATCGGGGTTGAGATCTCAACGTAGCCGTTCTTTCTGTGCAGTTCTCTCCAATAATCGATCAGCTGGTTCTTTAACGTCATGCCGTTCGGAAGATAGAACGGGAATCCGGGACCGTACTCGCTGAACATGAAGAGTCCGAGTTCCTTGCCAAGCTTACGATGATCGCGCTTCTTGGCCTCTTCGATCATGACGAGGTACTTTTCGAGTTCATCCTTTGTCTTGAATGCCGTACCATAGATACGGGTCAGCATTTTATTCTTTTCAGAGCCTCTCCAGTATGCGCCTGCGAGCGTCTGAAGCTTGAAAGCCTTACCGACTTCACCGGTGGACTGAAGATGAGGACCGGCACAGAGATCCGTAAAGTCACCCTGCTTGAAGAAGCTGATCAGCTCTCCTTCCGGAAGATCATTGATCAGTTCGACCTTATAAGGCTCCTCGCGCTCTTCCATGAGCTTGACCGCTTCTTCACGCGGAAGCGCGAAATACTCGATCTTCTCATTCTTCTTCACGATCTTGCGCATTTCATTTTCGATGCCTTCGAGATTAGCCTCGGAGATCGGCTCCGCAAAATCAATGTCGTAGTAAAATCCGTCCTTAATAGACGGGCCGATGGCAAGCTTTGCATTGGGATACAGGTGCTTGATTGCCTGTGCAAGCACGTGAGAGCAGCTGTGGCGTAATGTCGAAAGATACAACTCCTCGTTTTCATTAACTTCCTGCAGGCTGCCGTCATGCAGCGTAATCATTGCCATAGTTACATAGTCTCCTTTCTTGCCGGGCTATACCAGGGCCCGACTAAATCATATATTCATCAACGGTCGGATAGCCGAAGATGTCATAAATCATAACTGTACCGCCGGCAGCGTTACAGTTCCGTCGTTTCCGCCTGAGATAACAGACGATAGATCTCCTCACGCCCCTCCTTCGTCTCCGAAGAAAACGGGATCAGTACGGAGTCCTTTTCAAGCGCAAGCGTTTCACGGATCAGCTTCATTGCCTTTGTTCTTTCATTCTTACCGAGCTTGTCCGCCTTGGTCGCAACGATGAGGGGCTGGAAGCCCTGCTCAATGATCCAGCGGTACATCAGACAGTCGTCAGAGGTGGGCTTATGCCTCATATCAACGAGCAGAAAGACTGCCTTCAGCATACGGGACTTCTTGAGATAGCGCTCTACCATCTTTCCCCAGTCTGCACGCACAGATTCGGAAGCTTTGGTGTATCCGTATCCCGGAAGATCGACAAGATAAGCCGAACTGTCTCCGGCATCGCCGCGAGTGTCTACCCGGTAGAAATTGATCGTCTGCGTCTTACCCGGTGTCGCGGATGTCCGCGCCAGCGCTTTTCTCTGCATCAGCACATTGATCAGGCTGGACTTTCCGACATTGGACTTGCCGGCAAACGCATACTCCGGCAGGTCGTTATCCGGAAAGCGGCTTGTGACGCCGCACACGGTCTCCAGTTCCGCACGGAGGACTTTCAGTGAGGGCTCAGCGATCTTTTGTTTTTCATTGGCAGCTGCAGCCATTGTTACGTCCTCCTTTCATAATTTATGCGGTCACGTCATGGAAATTAAGTTCGGATACCGCCGCTTCATTCTGAACGGAGGTTCTTCCGGACTCGGCAACATGTACGATCTGAGGCGCCGCGCCGTTTTCCACGCAGTCAGCGGTAATCACAACGCTTTCGATGCTGGGATCAGACGGGATCTCATACATGATCTCCATCATGACATTTTCCAGGATACTTCTTAAGCCTCTCGCGCCTGTCCTCTTGGTAACCGCCTTGTGGGCGATTGCGCGGAGAGCGTCGTCTGTAAAGCTGAGTTTGACGCCGTCGATCTCAAAGAGCTTCGTATACTGCTTGGTCAGTGCGTTGCGGGGCTCCTTCAGAATACGGATCAGTGAATCCTCATCGAGTGACTTCAGCGCCACGGTGACCGGTACACGTCCGATAAACTCCGGGATCAGGCCGAACTTGATCAGATCCTCCGGCTCTGTCTGTGCGATCAGCTCGTCGATGTTTTCTTCGCTCTTATTCACAAGCTCCGCACCGAAGCCGATGCCGCCCGCTGCTACTCTCTGGTTGACGATCTTCTCCAGACCGTCAAATGCGCCGCCGCAGATAAAGAGGATGTTGGTCGTATCGATCTGCATCATTTCCTGCTGCGGATGCTTGCGGCCGCCCTGCGGGGGTACCGAAGCCATCGTACCTTCGATGATCTTGAGCAGCGCCTGCTGAACTCCTTCACCGGAAACATCACGGGTGATCGAAACATTCTCGGACTTCTTGGTGATCTTATCGATCTCATCGATATAGATAATGCCGATCTCCGCACGCGCGATATCCATATCGGCAGCCTGGATCAGCTTCAGAAGGATGTTCTCGACATCCTCTCCGACATATCCTGCCTCTGTAAGGGAAGTCGCGTCCGCGATCGCGAACGGGACTCCGAGGAGCTTCGCAAGGGACTGTGCAAGGTAGGTCTTGCCCGAACCGGTCGGTCCGATCATAAGAATGTTGGACTTCTGAACTTCGATGTCCTGAACATCACCCATGATCCTCTTATAGTGGTTATATACAGCGACTGCAAGCGCGCGCTTCGCGTCATCCTGCCCGATGACATACTCATCCAGAAACTCCTTGATCTCCTTGGGCTTCTGAAGCTTAATATCACTTGTGACAGGAACACGGTTGAGATTGCCCTTCTGATACTCTTCTTCCAGGATCTCGTTGCAGAGCTCTATGCATTCATCGCAAATATACGTGTTGTTGGATCCTGCGATCAGCTTCTGAACCTGGCCGCGGGATTTGCCGCAAAAACTGCATCGGATATTCACCGGTGTCTTTCCAGCCATAAATCGTTATCCTTCCTTGAAATGGGAATGAGCGCACCGGTGGGTTGTCTCCAAACGGTGCGCTTTCTGTCATTTATCAGTGATTCTCGATGATCTTGTCGATGAGGCCGTAGTTCAGTGCTTCCTGGGCCGTCATCCATTTATCCCGTTCCGTATCCAGCGTGATCTGCTCGACCGTCTGTCCGGTATTGGCTGCAAGGATCTCATTCATCTTCTTCTTGGTCCGTAAGATCCACTCTGCAGTGATCTGGATCTCCGTAGCCTGTCCCTGTGCCCCGCCGGAAGGCTGATGGATCATCACTTCGGAATTGGGAAGCGCGAACCGCTTGCCCTTCGTGCCGCCTGCCAGAAGGAATGCGCCCATGCTCGCAGCCATACCGATGCAGATCGTTGATACGTCGCAGCGGATATACTGCATCGTGTCATAGATCGCCATACCGGCCGTGATGACGCCGCCCGGGCTGTTGATATAAAGATGGATATCCTTCTGCGGATCTTCCGACTCCAGGAACAAAAGCTGCGCAACCACGAGGGAAGCGCTGGTTTCATTGACCTCTTCACCGAGGAAAATGATCCTGTCCTTCAGCAGTCTTGAAAAGATGTCGTAAGAACGCTCGCCACGGGATGTCTGTTCAATTACATATGGAATCGTATAAGGCATAATTACTCCTCAGCCTTTGCTTCCTCAGCCTCAGCATTCTCTTCCTTGGAAGCCTTCTTCGGCTCGGTAAGAACTGCTTCTGCAACCAGCAGGTCGATCGCCTCCTGGCATGCAAGATCCTTTCTCATGTCTTCCACTGCGGAACCAAGGCTCTTGCGTACATCCTCAGCAGTCATCTTGTAGCTCTGAGCCATCTGCTCGATCCTCTGCTCCAGAGCCTCATCGGTAACGGTGATGTTCTCCTGCTTTACGATCTCGTCAAGGACCAGACGGGTCTTGGTGTTGATCTCAGCCTCCGGACGGATGGTCTCTCTGTACTGCTCCATGGTCTGGCCAAGATAGCCGAGGTACTGCTCAAGCTGCAGACCGGACTGCTGGAGTCTGAGACGCATATCGCCGACCATGTTGTCAACGGTCATGTCGATCATTGCTGCCGGGATTTCTACCTTCGCGTTATCTACAGCAGCCTTCAGAACATTGTTCTCGTTGGTCTGAGCAGCAGACTTTTCTTTTCTGGACTTGAGGTCAGCCTTGACGGAAGCCTTGTACTCCTTCAGGGTCTCGAACTCGGAAACTTCGCTTGCGAAGTCATCATCAAGCTCCGGAAGTTCCTTATACTTGATCTCATTGACCTTGCACTTGAAGACCGCAGCCTTACCTGCCAGTTCTTCTGCCTGGTACTTCTCCGGGAAGGTGACATTGACATCCAGCTCATCGCCGGCCTTATGGCCGATCAGCTGCTCCTCGAAACCGGGGATGAAGCTGCCGGAACCGATGGTCAGCGGATAGTTCTCGCCCTTGCCGCCCTCAAATGCGACGCCGTCAACAAAGCCTTCGAAGTCAATGTAGGCAATGTCGTTCTTTCTGATCTTGAACTCCGGATCGTCAACAGCAACGATACGCGCGTTCTGCTCCTGGATCCTCTTCAGCTCAGCATTGACTTCCTTAGTGGAAACAGACGCGTCTGCCTTCTCAACCTCGATGCCCTTATACTGTCCAAGCTCTACAGGAGGCTTCGTAGCGACCGTAGCGGTATAGACAAGTGCCTCACCTCTCTTGATCTCATCAATGTTGATCTCCGGACGGCTGACGATATCCAGGGCTGATTCCTTCATAGCCTGCGGATAGGTCTTATCCAGGATCTCATTGACAGCATCTTCATAGAAAACACCGGTTCCATAGATCTTCTCGATCATAGCCTGCGGAGCCTTGCCCTTACGGAAACCGGGGATGTTGAATCTGCCCTTGTTTCTGCTGTAAGCATTCTTCAGTGCCTGCTCGAACTCCTCAGCCGGAACCTCAACGATGATCTTAGATGTGTTCTTCTCCAGATTTTCAACTTTTACATTCATGATACCTTTGTCTCCTGTCATGATTAATGATATTGCGTCTTAAATGAACGCCGGCAGCACATGCAAGCCGATACTGCTGCAGAACTTACAAAGTCCGGAATGCTGTGCATCGCGGCTGTCTTTAACAGTAAGTCAGCTTAGTATTCTAACATAAAGAAGTCACGATTGCAAGGTCTATGCCGGGGAAATGCTGAAGGATCCCCTTTTTATTGGATTTTAAACAAACCTGCCTGAAAAAAGGCTGCAGCCTCTTCCTGACCCTTACAGTCACTTGCGTGCCAGCAGGCTTCCCTGACTCAATGCGGCATTAGATTATCCTTTTTCATAGGTTACTTCACGACCGAACCAGGAAGGGGCATCGAAGGATTTCGCTTCATCTTCTGCAGCGAACTCGACCTCAGCGTAGATCAGTCCTTCATAGTCGCCGTGAAAAAGATCCAGTTCGATCACCAGACCGTTATTCTCAATCGGGATCTCATAGCGGTCCTTATGAAGCACAATGCCTTCGCACTTTTTGACGAGCTTTTCAAAAGCGTCCGCATTCAGAGGCAGGTTGCACTCTTCCCGGCTCAGCTTTCCCTTTCCTTTATAAGTAAGATAATACTGATCGCTGTCCTTTCGGACGCGCACTACCGGATCCGTACACAGATACCCCTGAATGATGCAGTGCTGCGGATATCTACCTGCGCCGATCTCATCCGCAATCTGCTCAGGCAGCTTCTTTATCAGCCACTTTCTTTCGATCTCCATCCGCTTCCTCCGTGCTTTAAAGATGCGAAAGGGCTGCCGCATCAGCGACAGCCCGTAATCACTTTCATGTCTGAGCCGAAAAGGAATTACTCCTCGGTCGGAGCCTCAGCTTCCTCTTCATCAGAAGTATCGATATATGCATCGGCAACTTCCAGATCCTCTTCCTTGGTCTCACGCTTCGGAGCCTTTTCTACAAGGAGAGCCTTGATGGAAAGGGAAATCTTCTTAGCCTCTGCATCCAGATCGGTAACCTTTGCCTTAACGATATCGCCAACCTTCAGAACATCTGACGGCTTCTCGACACGTTCGGTAGAGATCTGGGAAACATGAAGCAGTGCGTCGATACCCTGCTCAAGGTTGATGAATGCACCGAAATCAGCAAGTCTTGCGACCTTACCTTCGACTACATTGCCGGGAGCGTACTTGGTAAGTGCGATGACCCACGGGTTCTCATCCGGGAACTTGCGGGTAAGAGCGATCTTGCCCTCATCGCTGATGCCCTTGATCATGACACGGATCTCATCACCAGGATGGAAGGTCTTCTTCGGGCTCTCGGTTCTGCCCCAACCCATCTCGGAGATATGAAGCAGGCCGTCAGCTCCGCCAAGATCTACGAATGCACCGAAATCGGTAACGTTCTTAACGGTACCGTCGATAACATCACCCTCATGGATGCTCTCAAGGAGTGCCTTGCGGGCAGCTGCCTTGCGCGCAACGATGAGCTGCTTGCGGTCGCCGATGATTCTGTGCTTCTGGGGATTGAACTCGGTGATAACGAACTCAATATCCTGTCCTACATACTTGGTCAGATCTCTCTCAAACGTATCGGAAACAAGGCTTGCAGGAACAAAAACTCTGACGCCGTCATAAACCACGGACAGACCGCCGTTGACAGCTTTGTCTACCTTGCCGGTAAGGACTTCCTTGTTGTCAAATGCTTCCTGAACCTTCTGGTTATTCTTCTCGGTAAGAATGTCTCTGTGGCTGAGAACCACGAGGCCTTCACCATCGTTGATCTTTCTGACCTTTGCTTCAAGCTCGTCGCCGACCTTGACTACGGTAGTAAGATCCAGGGTGGAGTCTGCGGAATAGTCTGCTCTGTTGACGATACCGTCAGACTTGTAGCCGATGTTGAGCAGAATGCTCTCAGGCTTAACGTCAATGACTTTGCCCGTAACTACCTCTCCTGTACGTATTGTTTTGAAAGACTCATTAAGCATATCTTCAAAACTCATCTCTGACATATTTTAGAACCTCCTGAATAATGGTTTTTGGGGTCGATGCCCCTGCAGTAATACCAAAGCAACGCACAGATTGATCAATAGTTTCATTCAAATCATCTAATGACTCTATAAA
>JAFTBX010000126.1 GCA_017455005.1 Lachnospiraceae bacterium
ATGATAGGTGCCGTACTTTTCGGTCAGGATCATATCGACCGCAAGCTTTGCGATGTCCCTTGTATACGAAGGGCCGCCGATCTGGTCGCTGACGACAGTCAGCTGATCACGCGTCTCCGCGAGGCGCAGCATGGTCTTTACGAAGTTTTTCCCGTTGATACCGTAGACCCACTGCAGTCGGCAGATGAAGTGCCTGTCCGGCAATATCTCACGGACAGCCTGTTCGCCCTCAAGCTTGGTCTGGCCGTAGACACCCTGCGGTCCTGTCGGATCGTCCGGCTGCCAGGGGCGTTCGCCTTCTCCGTCAAAGACATAGTCGGTGGAAAAGTACATCAGCTTCGCGCCGGAAGCAGCACATGCTCTCGCGACATTGGCAGTGCCGGTCGCGTTGACCGCTCTGGCGGCATCTTCTTCGTCTTCCGCAGCGTCGACTGCCGTCCAGGCGCCGCAGTGGATGACCGCGTCAGGCTTCACTGTCCCGATGACAGCATTGACCAGAGCCTGGTCCGTGACATTCATATCGTCTGAATTGACGCCGATGCCTTCTATCCCGCGCTTTTTGAGCTCGTCCATTACATCGTGGCCGAGCTGGCCGCGGATCCCTGTTACAAGTATCTTCATCACTGTACTCTGTCCTTGTACATTTCCTTAAAGTAGTTCTGATAGTCACCGGAAAGGATGTTCTGCATCCAGTCCTGATGATCCAGATACCACTGGATCGTCTGGCGGATACCGGTGTCGAAGTTGTACTTCGGCTTCCAGCCCAGCTCCTTCTCGAGCTTATCCGGATCGATGGCGTAGCGCTGGTCATGACCCGGACGGTCCTTTACGTACTTGATCAGGCTCTTCGGTTTTCCAAGCGCGTCAAGGATCGTCTCAACGACCTGCAGGTTGGTGCGTTCATTGTGGCCGCCGATGTTGTAGACCTCGCCGATGCGTCCCTCGCGGACGATCAGGTCGATTGCCTTGCAGTGGTCCTCGACGTGCAGCCAGTCGCGGACATTGATGCCCTGACCGTAAACCGGGAGATCCTGATCCTTCAGCGCGCGGCTGATCATCAGCGGGATCAGCTTCTCCGGGAACTGGTACTGTCCGTAGTTGTTGGAGCAGCGTGAGATCGTGGTGTTGAGGCCAAAGGTCCTGTGATAAGCTTGTACAAACATATCCGCGGATGCCTTGGACGCGGAGTACGGGCTTGAAGCATGGAGCGGTGTCGTCTCCGTGAAGAAGAGATCCGGTCTGTCCAGTGGCAGATCGCCATATACCTCATCGGTAGATACCTGGTGATATCTCGGGATACCGAGGTCACGGCAGGCGTCCAACAGCGTCGTCGTGCCCATGACATTGGTGCGCACAAACTCCTCCGGATGCTCGACGGAACGGTCGACATGGGACTCCGCCGCAAAGTTAATGACTACGTCCGGCTTTACTTCCTCAAAGAGGTCATAGACGAACTTGCGGTCCGCGATGTCTCCGCGGACGAAACGATAGTTGGGGGCGTTTTCGATCGGCTTACAGTTTTCCAGATTGCCCGCATAGGTCAGCTTATCGAGGTTGATGACCGTATCCTCGGGATAAGTATTGACCAGATACTGCGCCATCACGCTGCCGATAAAGCCGGCGCCGCCTGTTACGATAATATTCATACACATAACCTCCGTGAGATTTCTTTACATTTGGGATAATAATACCATAAATCGGCGTAAAAACACAGATACATTTGCCAAATATCGGCAATTAAAACAAGCTCCGCGTATGTTTTCCTGTACGCGCTTTTGTGCAGCCGGCGCTTTCATTTGACTTGATGATACGGTACATATATAATGAAGAAAAAGATGACCGCGAAGTATGCTGCGGTCAAATAAGCCATAGGAGGTTCCTATGAAAGGTATTATACTTGCAGGAGGATCCGGCACCAGACTGTACCCGTTGACCAAGGTCACGTCCAAGCAGTTGCTGCCGATCTATGATAAACCGATGATCTACTATCCCCTTTCCGTCCTGATGCGGGCAGGCATCCGGGATATCCTGATCATCTCCACACCCAGTGACACGCCGAGATTCGTCGATCTCCTCGGAGACGGCCATCAGTTCGGCATCGAGTTAAGCTACGCAGTCCAGCCTTCACCGGACGGACTGGCCCAGGCCTTCATCATCGGCGAGGGCTTCATCGGCAAGGACCATGTCGCGATGATCCTCGGCGACAACATTTTCCACGGATCCGGCTTCAACGAGAGGCTCCGCCGCGCGGCTGCCAAGGAAATCGGCGCGACCGTCTTCGGTTACTATGTAGACGACCCGGAAAGATTCGGTATCGTTGAGTTCGATGATCAGGGCAATGCTATCTCCATCGAGGAGAAACCGGCAAAGCCCAAGTCCAACTACTGTGTCACAGGCCTTTACTTCTACGATAACAAGGTTGTCGACTATGCTAAGAACCTGAAGCCGTCCGCCAGAGGCGAGCTCGAGATCACGGACCTCAACCGCATCTATCTCGAAAACGGTGAACTTTCCGTCGAGCTTCTCGGACAGGGCTTCACCTGGCTCGACACTGGTACCCATGAGTCCCTGATGGACGCAGGCAACTTCGTCCGTACCGTCGAGACGCACCAGCATCGCAAGATCGCCTGCCTGGAAGAGATCGCCTACTTAAACGGCTGGGTCACAAAGGAAGAAGTCTTACGGTCCTACGAGGTCCTCAAGAAGAACCAGTACGGCATGTACCTGAAGGACGTTCTGGACGGAAAATACGTAGATAAGATCAAGAGATAAAGAGTAAGTCCCATCGGATGATCCGGTGGGACTATTTATATAGGTATGAACGCAGACAGCTGTCCCGATCTGCGGGCAAAGAAAAC
This sequence comes from Lachnospiraceae bacterium, assembly GCA_017455005.1. Classification (GTDB taxonomy): domain Bacteria; phylum Bacillota; class Clostridia; order Lachnospirales; family Lachnospiraceae; genus Avilachnospira. The sequence goes on from JAFTBX010000126.1 coordinate 2,859, forward strand.
CCCGGGTGATCACTCACTCGGGGTTTAACTTTACACATTTGTGTAGATGAAGTAGAAGAAGTTAATTACTTAAACTCTTCACCCTTCTTTGCCTTAGCATCTGCTGCGGTGGTAGCCTTGTAAAGGGTATAACCAGTCTCGTCATCACCCTCAGCTACGAACCAGTAGTAGTCATCAGCATCCTTGTAAGTTCTGGAGGTAAGCTTTACACGAGTACCATTGGAGCTTACAAGATAATACTTGCCATCAACCTTAGCATAGTCATATCTGTTATCAGAAGCGGTCTGAAGGATACCATTCTTATACAGCTTGTTCTTCTCAACGCCGTGCAGAGCAGCACCGCTGGTCTTGTCGAAGCCGAAGGTATAGGTATCATCATACATCTCGATCTTGATGGAAGCGCCAGTCTTCATGGAGCCGTCCTTCTCCTCATCGTTGGAGAAGAAATGCAGATAGCCTTCAGTCTGTGCATAAACATCATCAGCAGAGATGTCTTCCGGATCCTCAGATCTAACTACAGCGTTATTCTCAGCCTTTACAGACTCTTCAGCAAGCCATACAAGGCCCCACTGCATTCTGCCATAGTCATCGAAGGAATACCACTTACCGTTGATCTTCTTGGTATCGTTAGTTACAAGCTCACCGTGCTTATCAGCATAGAACCAGTGATCATCGCCATCATCGATACCGAGAACATCGCTCTCGTCAGCCCAGATCCACTCGCTCTTTGCAAGATGTCCGTCATCAGCACTGTTGTACCAACCAAGAGAAGAAGTCTCAGTGATGGTTGCACCCTCATACCACTCGTACTGCATTGCACCGAAACCATCGAATGCATAGCTCTTACCGTTGATCTTCTTGGTCTTGTTCGGGTTGTCGTACTTCTCACCTGAGGAGTTGAACCAGAACCAGTAGTACTCATCATCATAACCGGGAGCATCGATA
>JAFTBX010000127.1 GCA_017455005.1 Lachnospiraceae bacterium
CGTGCTTTTGCCGTCCGGCAGCATTTCACTCCGGAGATCGGGAGCGACGATCTCATCCCAGTTGTAGAAGGTATGACCCCAGAATGCTGTGTACCAGCAGCGATTCAGTTCATCGAGCGTGTGGTATTTTTCCTTCAGCCAACGACGGAAAGCGGCGGCACAGTTTTCACAGTAGCAGATCCCGCCGAACTCGTTTGAGATATGCCAGGCTGCAAGATTCGGGGCATGACCGTAGCGCTCCGCAAGCCTCCGGGCGAGCATGGGCGCATATCTCCGGTAGGTCGGGGAGTTCGGGCAGGAGTTATGCCTTGCGCCGAAGTTACGCCGGGTTCCGTGCTCATCCGTACGGAGAATGTCGGGATATTTTCGTGCCATCCAGGCGGGATGGGCGCCGGTAGATGTCGCCAGGATGACCTGCATGCCGTTTTCGGCAGCCATCTCCATCAGACTGTCCAACTCTGAAAAGTCATAACGGTCTTCCGCAGGCTGAAGCCTTGCCCAGGAAAAGACGTTGAGCGTCAGCGTGTTGACGTGAGCCTGCTTTAAAAGGCGCATATCTTCTTCCCGTGTCACCTCCGGCCACTGTTCGGGGTTATAATCGCCTCCGTACCAGAAGGTATCGGATGAGTCCTGTTTTGCCATGTTAAGCTCCTTACCGGGTCCTGCAATGTCAATGACTGATACCGCATTCATCATAACTTTGCGTGCCGCCGTTTGCAAGTCTGAACCGATTGAGAATGTTCGTGTTTTATGGCATAATAGAGCAAACAGGACAGACAGGTCCGTCGTGAATGCTGCTGAAGCTGTATTCCCCATACGGACCGTATATCACAGAATCATTAAAGGAGTATTCCATGAAGATAAAACTTGCCAAGTACGTAGCAAGGCTTTTGGTCAGCCACGGGATTACACAGTGCTTTTCCGTCACGGGCGGCGGCGCCATGCACTTGAATGACGGCTTCGGCCATGAAAAAGGTCTCAGGACGCTTTACATGCACCATGAGCAGGCCTGCGCGATCGCGGCGGAAAGCTATGCGCGTATCTATAATAAGCCTGCGCTGCTCTGCGTGACGACCGGCCCCGGCGGCACAAACGCGATCACAGGCGTGGTCGGCGCATGGCTGGATTCGATCCCGATGATCGTCATCTCAGGCCAGGTCCGATACGACAACACCGCGCGCTGGTCCGGCGTCGGCATCCGCTCCATGGGAGACCAGGAGTTTGATATCACGCGCAGCATTGACTGCATGACCAAGTATTCGAAGATGGTACTGGATCCGTCCATGATCCGCTATGAAGTGGAAAAGTGCATCTGGCTCAGCCAGAACGGACGTCCCGGCCCCTGCTGGCTGGATATCCCCGTCGACATCCAGGGTACGTTCATCGATGACACCGATCTCAGGGGCTTTGACCCGGAGGAGTATCTCAGGGAAAATGAAGCCGAACTTGACCGGATCGATGAGGATGAAGAACGCGCGCATAAGGAAGAGAGGGATCAGTACGCGAACTCGGATATGCGGGATCATCTGCTGAACATCAGCTTTCAGAAGCAGCGCTGGCAGTCACTTCCGGAGCACATCGATAAGGACTCCCCGATTGTATCCGAGATCCTCGACAAGATCACCCGGTCCCAGCGTCCGGTCTTTTATACCGGCAACGGCATCCGTATCGCCGGCGCGGAGGATGTCTTCCTGCGCGTGGCCGACAAGCTCGGTATCCCGGTCGTGGTCGGATGGAACGCGATCGACATCATCCC
>JAFTBX010000128.1 GCA_017455005.1 Lachnospiraceae bacterium
CAACACAGGCATCCTTATTGAACATGACCGGGGCTGCCTGTACAACGGCGATCCTGCAGGTATCCTTTAATGTTTTCATAAATGTGTTCTCCTTTTTTGTTTCTGCTGATGAACGTTATTAACAGTCATTTTATTGGATGTGTCCGCGTATGACAAGCTTTGAAACTATACCAAAAAGCAATAGTCTGTTATTCTCCTTTATGATGGCCTTCCTGCTTTTCTTCCCGGTCTGCTTCCTGCTGTGCTTTCTGCCTGCTGCGTTCCCTTTCTTCCTCTTCCTCGATCAGACGGTTCTGGGCGCGGCAGTAGGAGGTCCAGGCCGCCTCCACATCTTCCGGGATTGTGGAATGCTCCGGCAGCAGGATCTGGCGGTTTTTACCGTTTTCAAAACGGATAAACAGAGTCTTATCAAAGCCCCGGCCCTGCTGGGATGTGATAATGGTATCCACCTTATCAAAATCCACCGGTTCATCCTCTCCTTTGGGCCTGTGGAAAATGAGTCCGTCGTAATACAGGTCCATTCCCGTATATCTGTCCGGCATCAGTCCCAGGATAATCATTGCAAGCCCTGCTGTCGTCAGGATCAGCCCCATCTTGGGTCCGGGCACAAAATGCTCCATGGGTGTGCCCGCAAACTGGTCATGCAGTGCGCCAAAGCGGAAAAAGCCGGACATAAGAAGGATATCCAGGGCAATCAGGATTACTCCCACAACCACACCCGGGCTGATACGGCCTTTTTTTGAACTCAGATCATAGGATTTAATAAATGTATCCCGGTTCATAAGTATCCTCCGATTAAATGAAACAGCCCGTGGTGTCATGCCACGGGCCGGAAGTGGACCTGAGGGGGGTCGAACCCCTGTCCGAAAACCAATTCCTCGTTCTTCTACTATCATAGTCTGTCGGTTAGAATTCGCCGGCTGAAGCGGTGGCAGACACCCAAATCAGACGGCTAAGCTTCATGATACGCCCATATACGCAAAGCTTAGTATATGTCGTTTCCTGCCAGATCGATGCCTCCGGTCCCAATGAGCAGGTGCATCAGGGGAGACAAGCAGCACTTAGGCTGCTAATGCAAAATTATCTTCTGCGTTTGTATTTAAGTTTGAGATTTGACGCATCATCCTGCGGATAGCTTCACCGACTGCATGATCCCCGTCGAAACCGGTACAAGCCCATGGTGAATGCCACAGTTCAATATATCTCTGTGACAAGGCTTATTATATATGCATTTGCTCCGGAAAACAAGTGACAGATTCCTTACAAATTAATCCGTTAGAATCCTCCTTGCTCTCGACGTCAGTGTGTTATAAAATAGAAAACAGTTTATATGGATCGGCTGTCCGAGCGGCAGCTTAAGCGAAACAACTGACAGAAAGAGGAAATGAATGGGTAATTCCGCATCCGTCAAGGGAGACTTTTTACAGAGCTTTGACATACGAAATAAAAAGGGCATTTCCGCAGGAGTGGTCCTTGGTATCATCCTGCTTGCAGCCGGCATGGCCGGCCATCTGCATTTATTGGACACAGTCTTTGGATCTGCAGAAAGCGGCAATCCGCTCGCTTTTTTAGCGCCCAACTATAAGACCGGCCTCATCTACGCCCTGATTGGCGCTGCACTTCTTGTCTCGGGTATGATCCCGGATAAATATGCCCGGCTTGACCTTTATACAGATGCTCTGGTGCTGTTCCGAAAAGACCCGGGACCGACAGATCGCGAAACGGGAGGAGAGACTTGGCTTTTCGATGATCTCGATGCGATCGTTGCTTCCCAGCGCGGTCTCGGAGATCCGAGGAGCCTCCTGATCATTCCGGAGGACGGCCGCAAGATCCAGATCATGGTACCTGCGCGCAATGAAATGCCGGCGGAAGTTGAGGGTGTCTGGCGTTCGTACTGTGTAAGATATAATCGCGAACTTGAAAAAAGTGAGTCATCGGATGGCGTAAAATAAAGCGAAGAGAACATTTTAAAACTATATTAATTATTTTAATGGCCGGCAGCGTTGCGAAACGTGCCGGTTTTTAGTATTATAAAAGAAATCGATAACAAATTTGGAATGCGGCCAGATCGACTTTCGTTCCGATAAGAGCTATAAGAAATATTTAGAAGTAAATTGTGTGAAGCATTCGGCGGCACATTCCAGGATGGGGGAAAATCACGATGGTAACTTTAAAAGATACATGCAGAATAGCTGTCATACAGGCAGCGCCGGTTTTATTTGATAAGGACGCCTGTACGGATAAGGCAGTCCGTCTGATCAGGGAGGCGGCGGCTAAAGGAGCGGAGCTTATAGTATTTCCTGAGCTTTTTATTCCGTGCTATCCGGTCGGACTTACCTTTGGATTCCGTGTGGGAAGCAGGACCGCCGATGGCCGTGAGGACTGGAAGCGGTATTATGATAACTCGGTCCATTCCGATGGTCCTGAGATGCAAAAGATAATAGATACCGCAAAAGAACTCGGCGTTTATGTCAGCATCGGATACTCGGAACGCGACCGCATCGGCGCGACTTTATACAATTCAAACCTGTTTATTGCTCCGGACGGTTCAACGGTAAACCACCGCAAGATCAAGCCTACCGGAAGCGAACGTGTCGTCTGGGGCGACGCGCAGCAGGACTGCTTCCCGGTCATGGAGACTCCCTGGGGTCCGATGGGGTGCATGATCTGCTGGGAGAGCTATATGCCGCTTGCACGTGTGGCTCTTTACGAAAAAGGCATCACACTTTATATCAGCGCCAATACGAACGACAATCCGGAGTGGCAGGACACGATCCGGCACATCGCCATTGAAGGCCATGTATACTTTGTAAACTGCGACATGTTCTTTACGAAGGATATGTATCCGGCAGACCTGAACGCGCAGGACGAGATCGCAGAGCTTCCGAACATCGTCTGCCGTGGCGGATCCAATGTCATAGATCCCTTCGGGCATCCTGTAACGGAGACTTTGTGGGATCAGGAAGGGATCCTTTATGCGGATCTGGACATGCAGAAGGTCCCGGCGAGCCGAATGGAATTTGACGCTGTCGGGCATTATTCCAGGCCTGATCTCCTGGAGCTGAATTTCGCGGATATCTGAAACAGATATAACAAGTCGGCACCTTGCGTGGGGTTTGGTTATCACAAAACAGGGGTATTTGGTGTATAATCTATAGTAATTATTGGTATATTACTGACCGAAGGAGGACAGATCTTTATGAAAAACACCAGAAAATGGATTGCAATGCTGCTTTTCACCGGCCTTGCCATCTCTTGTTTGATGACTGGCTGTGGAAAGAAAAAAGAGGCCGTCTCCGAAACAACGGTGGAAGAGACCGCAGCGGCAGAGACCGAAGCAGCAGTAACCGAAGCTGCGCCGGCAGAGACGACCGCGGCAGCGGAGGAAACAACAGAGGCAGAAACAGAGCCTGTTCCGGTCGATGTTGAGTTGTCCAATGATCTTTTTTCAATCACTATGGACGCATCGTTCGACGGACTTTATGACGTTGAGTATGACGATGAACATCACGGCATCGATCTCTATGACAAGGAATGCAAGGAGGCAGGCTACGGCGGATATGCATTCGGTATCAGCGCCTACGCAAATCCGGCGGACCATGCAATGATGCCGGGAGCCATCAAGTGCGGCGAACTGACCGACAAGGATGGCGTGATCTATGACATCGTTCTTTCACATCCGACCGACGTTCAGTATGATCCGGAGAACGAAGCGGTCAGCTTTATTAATCTGTATGAAGCCGGTGATGAGATCGTCAAAGGCTTAAAGGCTGTGAATGGAGGAACATTCGCGCTTTACGGCGGCACAAAGGGCGAAGATCTTTATCCGGAAGTACTTGCCAAGCATGTCAGAGCCATTACGGAAGGCTGGAATGCAGGCAAACTCGAAAAGGCTGAAATGAGCCCGATGTACTATGTCATGAGCCTCATGGGTGAAGGTGATGTACTTGACCGTATCGGTTATGCATATAAGGACATCAACAATGACGGCATCGACGAGCTCATGATCGGCGAGATCAGCGACGACGAGAATACCAAGGGCATCGTTTATGATCTTTATACCATGGCTGACAGAGAGCCCGTACATGTTGTCAGCGGTTGGGACAGAAACCGTTACTTTACTGCCGGCAGCATGCTTGTAAACGAATACAGCAATGGAGCGTTTGAAAGCGGCTGGCAGTTCTATGATGTAGAAGCCAACTCCGGCAAGATGAATCCGCAGATTGCCTTCAAATATGATGAGGCTGCGGACAGCGGCACCTGGTTTATTGCATATGGCAGTGAGGCGGACGGTTGGGAGAGTGTTGACGAGGACGAGTGGACCGAGATGCTCGGCCGGTTTACGGAATATGATCGCTTTGACTACGCCCCGCTTTCTGCATTTGAGGTTCCGGAGATCGTCAGTATCCGTGAGGAAGCAGCTGCTGCGGAAGCGGAATCCTATACAGGCCCTGTCAGAGCGGATGCGGTTTATTTCGGATCAAAAGCACAGGGACACACAGATCAGAACGGTAAGAACAGTCAGCTGAATTCTGTGCTGATCTACCTTTCCGACGGAACCTTTAAGCAGTATACGGTCATGGGCAACAGCAGCACACCGTACAGCGAAGGATACTATGTACTGGATGATGCGGCATCGTTTAAGCCAAATGCTGACGGCGTTTCCACCGGCGGCATTACCATGGAATTCAGCGGCCTGTATGATGCGGACGAGGGCTTGGCTGACGCATTTGAAACCGAAGAGTTCTCACTTGAGCAGCTTTATGCCGGCGGCTATCAGTACATCGGCGGTCATGACGATGCAAAGGATATCGCGCAGATCTATCTCGGGGCAAAGAAACAGCCGTTTACCAACGCCAAAGGCGTGGAATCCTATCTCGATACCGTCTGGATCTATTATACGGATGGAAGCTTTGAGCAGTACGCTGTGATCGGGGATGAGGCTGTCCAGTTCAGCGCCGGCACCTATGAACTCGGTGAGGGCGCGGGCTTCAAACACTTTGATGAGCCTGAAGCAAACAGCAACATTACCATTAACAGACAATATAAGTATACCGCGGAAAGCGGACTGCAGGACTATGAGTCCAGCCATGTTTATAATCTCGGAAGCATCGGTTTTGATTCTCTTTATACCAGGGAAGTCCTGCCTGCATATGTGAAAGACGGCGTTTCTGTCACGACCGTATTTGCAGCTGCGCAGGGACAGCCTTATGTCGGACTCGGCAGGGGAACACAGTATCTTGACACCTTCTGGGTATGCTACTCTGACAACAGCTTCGAACAGTTTGTTGAGCTTGACGGTGGTTTCAAGGCATTTGCACGCGGTGACTATGACTTTGACGGAAGCGGTCAGATCCTCTTCAATATTCACGAACAGCTCAACGCGGAAGGTACTTTCGAGGAAATGCCCGCTTACGGATACGCATTTGATTCCTCAGATCCCGCATTTTCTATGATCGTATCTCCGGAAGACGCAAAGAAAGACGTTGTTTCGATCTTCGCGGATGTCCTCCGTGAAGAGTATACGGATGCTGCCGGTCTGAGCACAATGCTCGATACGATCTGGGTATACTATGCGGACGGAAGCTATGCCGAGCATGCATATATGAACGATTTCGTTGCGCCGTACAGCACCGGCATCTATACGGTTTCCGAAAGCGGTGACTTCCATCTCTGGGACGGCAAGGATGACGCGGGTGTCCTGAAGCTCGAGTACGAGCTGAAGGCTGACGCAGAAGGCGCGCTGGATGCGTGTGAAGAGGTCAAGTGCTATGATCTCAACGCGTTCGGATATGATCCGATCTATGATAAGAAGGGTTTTGATACGCCGGACATCATTGTGGAAGAAGTTGTCGAAGAAGAGGAAGAAGCAGCTGTAGAAGTGGCAACGCCGTCAAACGCTGAAGCGATTGAAGAGGGCGAAGCTGCAGAAGAGGCAGAAACCACTGAAGCCGAGACTGCAATTCCTGGACTGAAGGAAGATCCGGATGAGGCTTCTGCCGAGGAAGTAACGGAAGCTGATGTCTGGGCAGAAGAGACCGAAGCGGAAGAATCTCTGCTTCCCGCAAAGGATGCCGCAGAAAAGGAAGAAGCCGAAGAAACCGGTGAGATCATCGATCTCGGAGAGTCGGTGGAGTTTACCAAGGCTGATCTTGAGTCTGCAACTGAAATCATCATGGGCGAGTTCAATACCTGGGAAGGGTGTGAGATGCACGAGCTCCGTTATGCAGGCGACGAAGCTTATTCCATAGAGAACCTGAACTGGCTCAACGAGCTTGCAAAGGCTGACGGTAAGGAAGAAGCTTACACAGAGTGCATCTGCTTCATGTCTGATTTCCATTCACCGAAGAAAGCATACGGTGCATGGGAAAAGGACAAGGAGTATGAAAACTGGCAGTGGTGGCTCGCACGCACGGATGGCGGCGAGTGGGAGCTTGTGACCTGGGGCTATTAAGGATATGCATCATCTTTCCAAATAACGGCATATCAGGAAACCAACGGCCTATATAGAACATGTATTAAACTTTATAAAATTATTTTCAAATAATACTCGACTTCCGGTAGAGTTTGTGCTAATATACACGGCATATAATTGCATTTAAGGATAGAGGCGCAGTGATCAAGAGTAACCGCAGTGTAAAAGGCTATCGCAAAGCCGTTGCTCGCGGTAAAAGGGTTCACTGCCGAAGGACAGAAGCGAGCTGTTCCTGGGCAGACGGACAATATCCGCCTGACTGTCGCCAAAAGTGGCGGAGAGCTATGTATTTAAATGTATTCAGATTTCAGGGAGCATTGTATATTTGTCAGATGATCCGGATTTCCATGCATGAGATACATTCAGCCGATGCGCTTTTGAAGCGCACCGGCTGTTTTGCCTTAACGGGCCATACGGTATTCGTACTGTGGCAGGCTGACGAGGCATTTATCCTGTAATGCTGATCGCGGCACGCTGTTCCGAAAGGGGATATATCCCCGCCGGGCTGCAGTGACCGCACACCACTACCAACCGTCGTGCAGGCAGCGGCCTGCACCAAGTGTCTCAAAGAAAAGGAGAAGAAGAACCATGGCAAAGAAGTTTATTTTCCGCGGAGCTGCTACCGCACTGATCACTCCCACTACCGCTGACGGCGTAGATATGCCGATGTTCCGCAAACTGATCGACTGGCAGATCGAACAGGGTATCGACGGTCTTGTTGTCACTGCTACTACAGGTGAGAATCCGACCCTTACTGATGAAGAGCATAAGGCATGCATCAGTGTGGCGATTGAGCAGGCTGCCGGTCGTGTTCCGATTATCGCCGGTACAGGCTCCAATTATACCGATCATGCGATCGAAATGACCAGATTCGCATGTGCAGAAGGCGCTGACGGCGTTCTCTGCGTCACTCCGTACTATAACAAAGCTACCCAGAGCGGTCTTGTTGCGATGTATAACGCGATCGCCGACGCATCCACCAAACCGATCATTGTTTATAATGTACCGTCACGTACCGGCTGCAATATCGAGCCTGAGACCTATGTCAGGATCGCTGAGCACGAAAACATCTGGGCTACCAAAGAAGCAAACGGCAATATCAGCGCTATCGCGGATACAGCACGTCTTACCGGCGACAGACTCGCGATCTACAGCGGCAATGATGACCAGATCGTTCCGATCCTTGCACTTGGCGGCGATGGTGTCATCAGCGTTCTTTCCAACATTATGCCGAAGCAGACTGCCGAGCTTTGCAGGCTCTGGTTCGAAGGCAATCATGACGCTGCACTGAAGATGCAGCTCGAGTATCTGCCGCTGATCCACGCGCTGTTCTCCGAGGTCAACCCGATCCCGGTCAAGGCAGCCATGGCAGCTATGGGATGGTGCGAGGATTATCTGCGCTTGCCGCTTACTCAGATGAGCGAAGGAAAGCGTGCGGTCCTGATGAGCCTTATGAAGGAGCAGGGACTCCTGTAATCAGATCATGTTTGCCCGGCAGTGTAATTATGCCGGGCAGTTAACATTGAAAGAAAGTGAAAGGAGCAATCACATGAAAGTCATTATTAACGGCGCGAAGGGACGTAACGGTCAGAATCTTCTGAAACTTTGTAATGAAGGCTTCGCCGGAGCAGAGCTTGCAGCAGCTGTGAGCCGCAGTTTTGTGACGAATGAAGAAGAAAGACAGTATCCTTCACTCACCGAATTTACAGGTGAGGCCGACGTCTTAATTGATTTCTCCAATCACGAGATCACAGGTGACGTTCTGGAATACTGTTCGGCCAGGAAGATCCCCGCTGTTATTGCGACCACCGGTCACACAGAAGCGGAAAAAGCCTGCGTCCGTAAAGCGGCAGAGACTATCCCGGTCTTTCTTTCCTACAACATGTCCATCGGCGTGGCTGTTACGGCTGACCTGGTGAGACAGGCAGCGGCTGCTTTCCCGGACGCAGATATCGAGATCATAGAAAAACATCACAACCAGAAGCTTGATGTACCAAGCGGTACGGCATTGATGCTGGCGAACAGGATCAAAGAAGCCCGCCCGGAGGCATCTTTTGTCGTCGGACGCCACGAAAACGGCAAACGCACAAAGCAGGAGATCGGGATCCATTCCCTGAGGCTCGGCAGTGAGACAGGCACCCACGAAGTCATCATCACAACAGGTGCGGAAACGATTACGATCCGTCATGAAGCGGAGAACCGTATCCTCTTTGCGGAGGGCGCGCTGAAAGCTGCTGCATTCCTGATCGATAAACCTGCCGGATTATACGACATGCGCGATATCATGGGATAAGAACGAGACTGTTGCAAGTTTACTTGCATGCACGTCGAAGTTCTTAAGACCATGACGGACATGAGTATGAAGCCGGACGGAGACCGGCGGGAATACGAATGCCCGTCAGGATCGCGTGAACGCGCAGCGTGAAGCGATCCGATATCGCTTGAAGAAGAAGGAGAAAGTATGGACGCACGTGAGATCATCAGATACATTGCGGAGTCGGAAAAAAAGACCCCGGTAAAAGCTTTTATTAAAGAAAAGGCAGACGCCTCCATTGATTACGGCACCGCAAAGGTGTTCGGCGCAGGCGATAAGATCGTATTTGCCGACTGGAAAGACCTGAAGGCTGTTCTGGAAGCCAATGCTTCTTCGATCGAGGATATAGTGATCGAGTACGACCGCCGCAACTCCGGCGTGCCCATGCTTGACATTCGTGAGATCCCGGCCCGCATAGAACCCGGCGCTGTCATTCGTGAGAAGGTAGAGATCGGCGCGAACACGGTCATCATGATGGGTGCGATCATTAATATCGGTGCGGTCATCGGCGAAGGCACCATGATCGATATGGGCGCTGTTCTCGGCGGAAGAGCAACCGTCGGAAAGCATTGCCATATCGGCGCAGGCGCTGTGCTTGCGGGTGTAGTTGAACCTGCTTCCGCAGTACCGGTGATCGTCGAGGATGACGTCCTCGTCGGTGCCAATGCCGTAGTGATCGAAGGCGTCCACATCGGTAAGGGCGCAGTCGTTGCAGCCGGCGCAATCGTGACCGAAGATGTTCCGGACAATGCCGTTGTTGCGGGATGCCCGGCACGTGTGATCAAGATGAAAGACGAAAAGACTACGATGAAGACAGCACTGGAGGATTCTCTCCGTAAGCTGTGATTCATATAATCATTTTGTACCTAATTTTATGTAAACCAAAAGTTTTTACCTGTATCAGGCAGCAATCGGGGACAGTCCCTGCAATCTGCGTAAACAGGCATGCAATGACTTTAGTCAGGAAGAAAAAATGAGAGAACATTTACCATTTACCCTGGAAGACGCCCGTCGGTGGAAAGAAACTTATCCTACACCGTTTTACATCTACGATGAAGAAGGTATTCGCGATTGCGTTAAAGAGATCTATGAAGCATTTTCCTGGAATGAAGGCTTCAAGGAGTATTTTGCTGTAAAAGCAACGCCTACGCCCGGGATCCTGCGTCTTTTGAAGAGCCTTGGCTGCGGCGCGGACTGTGCGTCGATCCCTGAGCTCATGATGGCTGAGCGTTCCGGCATCACCGGCAGCGACATCATGTTCAGTTCGAATGAGACTCTGATCGAAGAGTACCAGGCTGCATACAAGCTCGGCGCGATCATCAACCTGGATGATATTACGCAGATCGATCAGATGGAAAAAGCTGTCGGCATTCCGGAAACAGTCTGCTGCCGTTATAATCCGGGACAGTTCAGTGATACCAACGGCATCATGGGACACCAGTATGACTCCAAGTTCGGCATGAAACCCGACCAGCTGATGGAGGCATATTCCGATCTGAGAGCAAAAGGAGTAAAACACTTCGGTCTCCATGCCATGCTTTCCAGCTGTTCTTTAAATCAGCGCTATTATCCGAATCTGGCTCGCGAGCTCTTTACGCTGGTCTTAAGGATCCATAAGATCCTCGGGATCGATATCGAGTTTGTTGACTTTTCCGGCGGCATCGGCATCCCGTATCGCCCGGAGGAGAAAGCCATCAATATGAAAAAGATCGGTGAAGATGTCCACAAGATCTATGACGAGATCCTCACTGCGAATGGCCTCAGCGTGCGTATTTACACGGAGATGGGACGCTATATCACCGGCCCTTACGGCTATCTTCTGACCACGGCGATCGGCAAGAAGCACATCTATAAGGAGTATATCGGCGTCGACGCGTCTGCCTGCAACCTGATGCGTCCTGCGATGTACGAGGCTTACCACAACATCCGTGTACTCGGAAAGGAAGAGGAACCGGAAGAACTTACGGCAGACGTCGTCGGTTCTCTTTGCGAAAACAATGACAAATTTGCCGTTAACCGCGGCCTTCCGGAGATCGACCTCGGTGACATCCTCGTGATAGAGGATGCCGGCGCGCACGGTCATTCCATGGGCTATAACTACAACGGCAAGCTTCGGAGCGCTGAACTGCTGATGCACAGGGACCACAGTGTGACCTGCATCCGCAGGGCACAGACGCCTGCAGATTATTTTGGCACTTTGGATGTGGATCCCGAGTTCAGGGAGGCATCCGAAAACTGTATTCTCAGATAAGCGTATAGCTTACCGGTAATGCTCCGTAAAGCAATCTATTATGAACATTAACTGGAAAGAAGAAGCATCGCGTTATGCAGAGGAGATCATGGATATCCGCGAGGAGATTCACAGCTATCCGGAGCCGGGCAACAATGAGTTCCGGACAGCTGCCCTGATCGAAGAAAGACTTCATGAATACGGTATTCCGACAAAGCGGCTGCTTGACACAGCTGTCATCGGATATCTGCGTGGTACCGCCGATACGGCGGGACCTGTTCCTGTTGTGGCACTGCGCGCCGATATGGATGCGCTGCCTGTCGTGGAACAGACAGACTGGACCTGGGCATCCCGCACAGACGGGATGATGCATGCCTGCGGCCATGATGTTCATATGGCGGCTGCACTTGGCGCTGCCCGGATCCTGTCCAAGTTCAGAGACTGTTTTGCCGGAGAGATCCGTTTTATCTTCCAGCCGGATGAAGAAGGGGATGGCGGCGCTGCGCGTCTCGTGAACGCCGGCGTCATGGAAAATGTGGACGCGGTATTCGGCGCACATGTGTCACCGGATCTTCCGGAAGGCACAGTCGGTATACGTTACGGCAAGTTCTATGCTGCTTCGGATACATTTGATATCACATTGGAAGGGAAGAGCTGTCATGGTGCCGAGCCCGAAAAAGGGATCGATGCGATTGCCGCTGCAGCCGAACTGCTTTTGCGCCTCAAGGCGCTCCCTGCCCGGTTTCTGCCGGAACGCGCGGTGCTTTCCACCGGTGTGCTTCAGGCCGGCAGCGCACGCAACATCATTGCGGGAGAGGCATTCCTTTCCGGTATTATACGTACGCTCGGTCCCGATACCCGAAAAGAGATGAAATCATGTTTCTATGAGACGGTCTCTGATACGGCGAATGAATGCGGTGTAAATGCGCAGATCCGTATGAAAGAGAGTTATCCGGGCGTAGTAAATTCTGATGAGCCGACAGTATTTGCCGAGAAGACTGCTGCTCAAGTCTTCGGTGAAGAGCATGTGATCCGTCTCGAAAAGCCTACCATGACCACGGAGGACTTCGGTTATTACATTGAAGCTTCCAAAGGCTGCTTCTATCATCTCGGCGCGGGATGCGACGTTCCGCTTCATAACAGTCGGTTCCTGCCGGTCCCGGAAACACCTGTTTTTGGCGCTGCCATGCATGCAGCGGTTCTTTACGGATACCTCACAAAAGAATGATCAGAATTTGTGAAGGTAATACTTGCCATTTGGAACACATAGTTATACAATGTTATACGTTTTATTGCTGAAGCATTATCGGAATTATTAATCAGAATCGGGTTATATCTATGCAGACATATGTAGCAAAATTCGGCGGAAGTTCACTGGCGGACGCGGAACAGTTTAAGAAGGTCGCGGCGATCATCAAGGCAAAGCCTGCCAGAAGATATGTTGTTGCTTCCGCACCCGGAAAGCGCAGCAGCGATGATATTAAAGTAACGGATCTGCTCTACGCCTGTTACAACGCGGCAGTAGCAGGAGAGGATTTCATGCCTGTCCTTGATCAGATCAAAGAGAGATTTGACGAGATCATCCGTGACTGCGGCATTTCCTTCGATCTGGATACGGAACTGGCTGTCATTGCGGCGCATCTCTATGAAAGGCCGGAAAAGGACTATATGGCGAGCCGCGGTGAGTATCTTAACTCCCGCATCCTTGCGGCCTATCTCGGTTTTGATTTTCTTGATCCGGCGGAATGCGTTCTCTTTAAAGAAGACGGCCATCTTGACGCGGAAACGACCAATGACAACTTAAGCCGTGCGCTCAGGGACCATCCCTATACGGTTATCCCGGGATTTTACGGAGCGATGGCGGACGGTACGATCCATACGTTTTCCAGAGGCGGATCGGATGTTACCGGTTCCCTTGTCGCGCGTGCCGTACATGCGGATCTTTATGAAAACTGGACAGACGTCAGCGGCATGATGAGCGCCGATCCGAGGATCGTTGATCAGCCCCGCATTATCGAGGCGATCACCTACAGGGAGCTGCGTGAGCTTTCCTACATGGGTGCTTCCGTTATGCATGAAGCTGCCGTGTTCCCGGTCAGAAAAGCGGGCATTATGATGAATATCCGCAATACCAACCGGCCGGAAGACGCCGGAACACTGATCGCGTCAGAGCTTCCGAGAGTTCCCAGAAAGCACAAGGTCACCGGCATTGCGGGAATGAAGGGATTTACATCCATTCTCGTCGAAGATTCCTCCATGAACGATCAGGTCGGATACGGTATGAAGCTGCTCGGGATCTTCGCGCGCCACAATGTACCCTTTGAACATCTGCCCACCGGCATCGACACGATGTCTGTCGTCGTCCGTACGGCTTTGTTCGATCCTTTCAGAAACCAGATCATGGATGAGATTCGTGATGAGATCGGGCCGGAGATGCTTTTTGTGGAAGACCACCTCGCGATGATCGCTGTCGTTGGTCAGGGCATGGCATATTCCAAGGGTACAGCGGCCCGTATCATGAAGGCACTTTCTGACGCCCGCATCAATATTCGAATGATCGATCAGGGTTCCAGCGAAATCAATATCATCATCTGTGTAGATGAAGAGGACTATGAAAACGCGATCCGCTCGATCTATAACGAGATCGAA
>JAFTBX010000129.1 GCA_017455005.1 Lachnospiraceae bacterium
CATTCGTCCTCTTTATGATCCGAATCATCGCGAACCAGAACACCCTGCAGATGCAGAAGGGCGACGCGGCGAGCTGGTTTATGATCAAGAAGTCGACGCTCGGCTTTGAGAAGAACGCCGACCTCGGTTTCCTGGGCAATACCTTCCTGCACAAGGTTTATCTTGCGACCTATATCTGCATCCTGTTGTTTATTATTCTCTCCACCCTGCTCTATAAGACGAAGTTCGGCCTTCGCTTAAGGGCCTGCGGTGAGAATCCCCAGGCAGCGGACTCCCTTGGCATTAACGTGCATAAGATGCGTTATGCCGGCACAACGATCTCAGGCGCTCTGGCAGGCATGGGTGGTTTTGTATACGCGCTGACCACCGCGAACTGCACCGCGAACGGCGATGTCGCGGGCTTCGGTTTCCTGGCCCTGGCCGTTATGATCTTCGGTAACTGGACGCCGCTCAATATCGCGGGCGCGTCGCTTTTGTTCGGCCTCTTTAAGTGTATTGCGGCAGGATATTCGAGTATCGATATCAACGGCGACGGACATTTCCTGCTGGCGGAACTCGGCATCAGCGCGCATATCTACCGTATGCTTCCGTACATCATCACGCTGATCGTGCTGGCGTTCACCTCCAAGAAGTCAAGAGCGCCGAAGGCAGAGGGTATCCCGTACGACAAGGGACAGAGGTAACATGGTTATGGATATAAAAGAGATTTTGAAACACTGCGACCACACCCTGCTGGCGCAGACTGCTACCTGGGAGGAGATCCGTCAGATCTGTGACGACGGCATCCGCTATCAGACGGCGTCTGTCTGCATCCCGCCTTCTTTCGTGAAGCAGGCAGCGGAGTATATCAATGCACATCCGGACGGAAAGGTCGCCGTGTGTACGGTCATCGGATTCCCGAACGGGTACAACACGACGGCTGTCAAGGAGTTTGAGACGAAGGAAGCGATCCGCGAAGGCGCGGATGAGATCGATATGGTCGTCAATCTCGGCTGGGTCCGTGAGGGACGCTTCGATCTCGTGGAGGACGAGATCCGTACGCTCAAAGCTGCGTGCGGTGACCACATCCTGAAGGTCATCATCGAGACCTGCCTTCTGACGGAAGAGGAGAAGGTCGCGCTCTGCGGCTGCGTCACCGGAGCGGGCGCCGACTATATCAAGACATCTACCGGCTTTTCCAAGGCAGGCGCGACGTTTGACGATATCCGGCTGTTCTCGGAGCATATCGGCGAAGGCGTGAAGATGAAGGCCGCCGGCGGCATTTCTTCCATCGAAGACGCGGAAGAGTTTCTGCGCCTCGGAGCGGAAAGACTCGGCACCAGCCGGATCGTGAAGATCGTAAAGCAGCAGGAAAAGCAGGGCTGAGCGCAGGATAAGGATAAGGACCTATGGCACTGAACATCAATTCCATCATCATACTTATTTTCATCGGCTTGATTGCCGGAGGCGTCGGATATGCCCGCTGGAAGGTGCGGAGACTGAGCAAGGCGATTTTCGGGACGGAGGACATCGTCGACGGACTGAAGCAGGCGAAGCTTGACACGGACGCGACGCCCAAGAGCCTCGCTGCGATGACGAGCCTGCTGCTTCCGCAGATCCAGGCGGACTTCCCCATGTTTAACTGGCAGGAGTATCGGGAAAAGGTGCGCCAGGATGTACGAAAGTGCATCCGGGATATGCATGATAACCCCGAGGAAATCACGCTTCATGAAACGGAGATCTCGGATTACCGCAGAAACGAAGGCACCTGCTATATCCGGTGCCAGACCTCCGCAGGATACCGTACGGACTCGGGCTCATGGATGGAGAAAAAGTATGAGACAGATATCGTCTATATCCAGGATGTGAGCAAGATCCCGCCGACCCAGACCGGGCTTGGCCTAAACTGCCCGAACTGCGGCGCGCCGATCAAGATGCTCGGTGTGAAGGTCTGCCCATACTGCGGCACCGGGATCACGGAGCTCAACATCCGTGTCTGGAGAGTCAACGGAACGAAAGAGTTCGGAAACTGATTTTAAACATTATACTATTGGGACTGCTGTTCTAAGTGATAATGAACGGAAAATCCCCTTCTACGGACGTCGACGGCCCGCAGCGACGATTTTTGCTTCTATGGATTATCTCAAATGCAAAAATCGGAGCGGGAGGGGAACCGTAGAAGGGGATTTGAACGTTCTTTCTTAAAGCAGCAGTCCTTTTGCGTTTAATTATCCAGTCCGCAGTACTGCTTCCACCTGCCGCTTTTCCAGCGCCATACGAAGCAGATGATGCGGCAGATCCAGTCGATGATCATGGCGACCCAGACGCCGACAGCGCCCATGCCGCAGCGAATGCAGAGGATATAGGAAAAACCGACGCGCCAGATGAGCATCGAGAGAACGGAAACCGCCATGGTAAAGCGGATGTCGTTCGCGGCGCGAAGCGCATGCGGCAGCGTAAATGCTGTCGGCCACATGACGATGCCGTTTAAAAGATGGATCCATACAAGGATCGTTGTAAGCCGGGCTGTCTCCTCTGAAAGGGAATAGAGCTTCAGCAGCTGCGGCAGCAGGATGAGGATCAGGATCTCGACCGTGTTCTGCCCGATGTAAGTCCAGATCAGCAGCTTTTTTACATACATATGTATCTGGCGCTCATCCCGCGCACCGACGGCGCGACCGACGACAGTGATCATGGCGAGACCCATAGACATGCCGATAATGATGCCGACCTGGTCTATGTTATTGGCGACGGCATTGGCGGCGATGTGAACCGTTCCGCAGGTGGAGATCATACTGACGACAGTGACGCGTCCCAACTGAAACAGGCCGTTTTCAATGCCCGAGGGGATGCCGATATGCAGGATGCGCCGGACCGTGGAAGGATCGAAGTGAAAAACATCCGCGGCATTGAGATGCATATCTGCGCCGGGTTCCGCCGCAAGACGCAGTATGATTGCGGCGCCGAGTGCACGCGCGATAAGCGTCGGGATCGCGACGCCGGCTACGCCCATGTGCAGGAGAAAGACGCAGACAGCATTGCCCACGACATTAAAGATGTTCATAAACATGCTGACGCGCATGGAGACGGCACTGTTGCCCGCAGACCGGAAGATCGCCGCGCCTGCGTTATAGGCGGCGAGAAAAGGAAATGACAGAGCCGTGATCAGGAAGTACAAAAGCGCGGCAGCCATGACCTCATCAGTGATCGATCCGAAAAAGAAACGAAGCAGCGGCCGGCGGAAGAGGATACTCAGGGCCATGATCGACAGACCGAGCAGGGTGCTCAGGGAGATCAGCTGCGCGGCTGCACGGGAAGCTGCTTCTTTGTTCCGCGCGCCCAGGAGCTGGCTCGTAACGACCGCGCCACCGGTGGCAAGGGCCGCGAAGACCATGATGATCAAGCGGTTGATCATATCCACGAGAGAGACACCGCTGATGCCGGCCTCTCCGACGGTGGAGACCATGACGGTGTCCGCCATACCGACCATGACGGCAAGCGCCTGTTCGATGATGAGCGGGATGATCAGCCGGATCAGTTCCCGATCGGTGAAAAGAAGCTTTCCGGGCTCTGTGGGGCTGTCCGCGGTATGAAGTTTTGACAAAATTCCTGTCTTTGATGTCATTGCTGTATTTAAAAAGCTGTTAGCTGATGTTAAGTATTTTTCGCAATAAAAAGTATCTTAGCAGAATGGTTACAGAATGAAAAGCGGAAAAGTGGAGTATATTGAAACGAAATTCGGAAAACAACATCAAAACATGCTTGCAATATACCCCCAAGGGGTATATAATGGCCGCAGAACCCAAAGTGAATGATCATTGTCAAAGCGGGACAGGAAGATCCCGATGGGGCGATGAGAAATCATACAGAAAGCTTCAGGAGAAGGAATAAGGATGGAACAAGGCGTAATGGAGCAGAAGATGGAAGCGTGCTGCTGTGCGGCAGATGTGAATGCACAGGAAGAAAGCGCGGCGTGCTGCCGGCATAAGGAGCGCTCTCCGGAGGAGTATAAGGACCTGACTTCCAGGCTTAACCGGATCGAGGGACAGATCCGCGGCATCAAGGGAATGCTGGATAAGGACGCCTACTGCCTCGATATACTGACGCAGGTCGCTGCGGCAACGTCCGCGCTCAACAGCTTCTCGAAGGTGCTTCTCGCGAACCACATCCGTACCTGTGTGGAGGACGATGTGAAGAGCGGCAGCGAGGAGAAGATCGACGAGCTGATCAAGTTCCTTCCGAAGCTGATGAAGTAAAGGATATTCCACGGCCGGCACCTTGCCGGTCCCGGATAGTATCGTATATAAAGATTTCAGTGTGACTATATAAAGGAGCAAACATATGGAACAATATGCTGTCACCGGCATGACCTGCGCGGCATGCCAGGCCAGAGTGGAAAAGGCCGTATCCAAAGTTCCCGGCGTATCGAGCTGTGCGGTGAGCCTGCTCACGAACTCCATGGGCGTCGAGGGCGACTATAATCCGGCGGATATTATCAGTGCCGTGGAAAATGCAGGCTACGGCGCGAAGCCGATGATGGCGGAAAGCTCTGCCTCCGGCGCGGCGGCACGCCTTGCTGCCGAGGAAGATGCGCTGAAGGATAAGGAGACGCCGCTTTTAAAAAAGCGCCTGATCGCGTCCGTCGGCTTCCTTTGCGTCCTCATGTATTTTTCCATGGGACACATGATGTGGGGCTGGCCGCTGCCCGCCTGGTTTGACGGAAACCATGTCGCCATGGGACTGGTGCAGCTCATCCTCGCGGCGATCGTCATGGTGATCAACCAGCGCTTTTTTATCAGCGGTTTTAAGGGCCTGCTGCACGGCTCTCCGAACATGGACACGCTCGTGGCACTCGGATCGATGGCGTCGTTCGTCTACAGCACCTTCGCGCTCTTCCTGATGTCGGACGCGGTGGTAAAGGGCGACTCTGCCGCAGCCATGGGCTATATGCACGAGTTTTATTTTGAGTCCGCTGCGATGATCCTGACGCTGATCACGGTCGGAAAGATGCTTGAGGCAAGATCGAAAGGCAAGACGACCGACGCACTGAAAGGACTCATGAAGCTGGCGCCGAAGACAGCAGTGGTCGTCAGGAACGGCGTCGAAAAGGAGATCCCGATCGACCAGCTGATGCAGGGCGAGACCTTTGTCGTCCGCCCCGGCGAGAACATCCCGGTTGACGGCGTCATCCTCGAAGGCAGCAGCGCTGTCAATGAATCCGCCCTCACCGGTGAGAGCATCCCCGTCGATAAGACCGTGGGAGATCCGGTCAGTGCCGCTACGATCAACCAGTCCGGCTTCTTAAAGTGCCGGGCGACCCGCGTCGGCGAGGATACGACCCTTTCCCAGATCATCCGTATGGTCAGCGACGCGGCAGCGACCAAGGCTCCGATCGCTAAGATTGCAGACAGGGTCTCCGGTGTTTTTGTACCGGTCGTTATCGGCATTGCTCTGGTTACGATCGCAGTATGGATGCTTCTCGGCAAAGATTTCGGTTATGCACTTGCAAGAGGCATCTCCGTACTCGTAATCAGCTGCCCCTGCGCCCTGGGACTTGCGACGCCGGTCGCAATCATGGTCGGTAATGGCCTTGGCGCGAAAAACGGCGTCATGTTTAAAACCGCAGCGTCCCTGGAAGAGACCGGCAGATCCCAGATCGTAGTCATGGATAAGACAGGCACCATCACCAGCGGCGAGCCGAAGGTGACGGACATCATACCTGCGGAGGGTATGACAGAGGCGGCGCTGATCAACGCAGCCTAC
>JAFTBX010000130.1 GCA_017455005.1 Lachnospiraceae bacterium
CCAGAAGATCTATGAAGATCTGCTCAGGCCTGAGATACATGACCAGCTGCTATCCGTGGCTAAGCTGCAGCTGCTGCAAGCAGCATAGATTACCAAAGAACTTACCTGAAGATAATTTACACACAATTCTGGACTTGACTAGGAATACATAGGAAATCGAGAATTTTTCAGTTTCAGTTGTAATTTCGGGGTGGAAGAAGGCTCAGAATACATAGGTAATCGAGATTTTTTCAATTTCAGTTGTAATTTCCGGGTGGAAGACGGCAAAAAGTACATAGGTAATCGGCATTTTCCGTAGATTCAGTTGACTTTTCTATGTTCACTGCATTGTAAGGAAGCGCCTGCAGAAATGCCCGGCAGAGATGCTCGGCAAAAAGCCCTGCAGGAACGCCCGGCAGGAACTCCGCGGGGGCAATTGGTTGTCATCAAACAGTAAAGTTGTGATATAATATCCTCTGGTAGCGCATGCCAAAGATGGCAATGCCACCAACTGATTAAGATGGCAATGCCGGATGCGGAAAAACTGGCAGAACTTCAGCTGGATCCGATCGCCAGACTGGGCATCGATAAGTCGCTGGAACTTCCCGAAACGGTGGTCTATGACAAGGATGGCGTGAAGATCATCATGGAAGGAAGCTATTATGAAACCTATCCTGCGCTAAGAATCAAGTTCCACATGGAAGGGGCACCGGAGTTTGCAGAAGCCAGTGTTGAACTGAAAGCCATCAACGGACAGGAGATCGAAACCGGCAGCTGGGTTAAAACACGTTCGACAGCGCATATGGCAGACGGCTATCCGGATGATGAAATGGTACTGGAGCTGTCCGAAGTTCAGGAGCTGATGCCTGAATTCACGGGGATACATTCCATCACAGTCGATGGCACTTATCTGCCGAATTATGATGATCCATTTACCTATTCCGAAATTGGCACCGTCACCTGCGGAACCAATCTGTAACGGACCCGACATAGCGCACCTGCGCTCGAATTCACAATAAATATCAATGCCAAGATCAGATATCAATGCAGAGATCAGATCGAAATATGAAAATGCGGGACCCCGCGGAAGCAGACAAACTTCCGCGGGGTTCTTCTTATCACCCAAGAGGGTCCGGAGATGGCAAATTGTGATAAAGGGCATAATAATGCCCACGGAAGCGATTGCCTCCGGGGGTTCATTATTTCTCTTTGAAAAGTATCTGCAACTTCTGCGTGAAGTTTACATAATGCGGCGTGCCGAATCTGCCCGTGCCGGCAGCATTACCATGCTTAACGCCGGACACGGCTTATGGTTATGCCATGGCTTTCTTCGCGACGGCCAGCTTACGCTTCAGCGCTTCATTCAGATCCTTGAAGACGCCCTTCGGGTAGACTTCGTCCAGAAGGGCAGCCATCTTTAAGACTTCCTTTTCGGTGAGGTCAGCATTGCCCGTAATGTTGCGGAACTTGGTCGCGACGATATAGTTGCGGATCTTGGCGAGCGGCTTTACGTCCGCGATCATCTGGCGCGCGACGCTGCTGCTGTTTGCGAACTTGATCAGGTCCTTGTTCAGCATATCATAGGAGAGCTTGCCGTCATAATCCGTGTACAGAGCGACGATCGCCTGGTACTCGTTGGTGTCAACGATGACGTCCTCTTCCGCGACCTCCGCCTTCGGCTCTTCCTTGACCGGGGTCAGCTTCTTCTCCACATAGCTCAGGGAGCCGCGCTTGGAATAGGGCATGGAGGCCGTCAGCCGGATGGCTTCATTGAAAGCCTCGATGGGATAATGCTTCATCGGGCAGTTTTCCGCCGGGATCGCTTCGCCCGAAGTCTTGCTGATGGAAGCAATGCCGGGCTGCTTGATGTTCTTGCGCACGATGACGACACCTGCGCCGCCGGAGGTCAGTTTCTGACGATAAGCTACTGCAGGAATGGTGGTTAATTCAACAGTTTCTGTACGAATCATACTGAGGTCCTCCTTTATGCAATTATCGATATAACGTGCTTCGGGACCGTCTCCCGGATGTCTTTGCGCCGCGCATGCCGTGCGAAAGCCTTCGTGCGGAAACACTCGTGCGGGAACATTTCTTCCTGTGAGGCGGGTCGATCGTAAACGCCTTTCTATAACTTATCATACCACATATCAATGCGACAGGAGAACCAACTTATGAAAAAAAGGGTATTCCTTTTTGGCGCCGCGAAGGATGTAACTATAAATGCTGCCGCCCGCGTGGACCATCACGCTGAACGGCAGCATTTTTAGAATAAACAGTAAAAGCAGCACCGGTATCCATATGATAAAAGCTTACGAAGAAGACTTCAGGATCGCCGGCGCGATGGCAGCGCCTGCTTTTTGTATCTCCGACTTTTCAAAGCAGAGCCTCAGGAAGAACTTTTCTGCCTGCGTAAAATGCGTGTGCTGCCGGTAGACGATGCTGTACTTCCAGTAGAGCTTCGGGCTTAAGGAAAACTTCGGCAGCGTGTCGTCCGCGGGAAGCTCGTCTTCATATAAGAAAGCCACGCCTGAACCGCTCTTTACCATCTCATACGCCATCTGCCCCAGGCGGCACTCGATGAACGACTTCGGGGCGAAATCATTTTCCGTAAGATAATTGTCTATGATCTGGCGCGTCCGCGTCTCTTTTGTCTTTAAGATAAACTTCTCATCCTTCAGCAGATGAAGATCGATCGAATGATAGGGCTGTCCGGGCGGGGCAGCCTTTTTGGCGAGCGGATGGTCCGGCGGGAGCACCAGGAGGATTTCCGTCGTCCTGTAGATGATGTGCTGCAGCGTGGGGTGCGTCAGCCCCAGCCAGCCCGCGAGCGCAAAGTCGATCTCGCCTTTGAGGATCGCAGTCTCCAGCTCCTCCGCGCTTCCGAGCTTCACATTGACGATGAACTCGGGATATTCCTTATGAAAGAGCGGAAAGATGTTGTTGAAGATCGACTGCTCCCTGCCGTAGTTCACGCCGACATTCAATGTACCGATCTTATTTTCCGAAAGCGCCTGCAGCCGCTTATACGTCTGCTTCTGGATCTCCAGGATCTCCCTTGCGGCATTGATGTAAATGCTGCCTGCGTCGGTAGGCACCATGGTCTTTTGCAGACGCTTAAAGAGCGGCACCCCGAGTTCCTCTTCCAGGCTGATCAGATAGTGGTTGAGCGCGGGCCTCGAAATAAAGAGCTTGCCTGCCGCTGCGGAGACATTGCCCTCATCCGCGATCGCTACGATATAGGCCAGGCGTCGTAAGTTCATACATTGTTTCTCCTGTAATGATTTTTGCACACATTTTGAAAAAAACAGAAACTTTACAAACATTATAGTATACCGCATACTTAGAGGCAAGAAGAAACAATAAAGCGAAGACAACATATTCATAAGAAATCGACAAGATCAATTTACACACTGCCATAAACAATCAGTAAAGAAATCATAAGGAGCGTAAAGATGTATAAGGTTTTTGTAACGGCAAGAGTGCTGAAACAGGATGACGAAGCATTTGAGGTCTTAAAGGCAAACGGATGCGAGATCGTGCCCAACCCGTGCTACGGAAAACGCATGAGTGAAGAAGAGCTGATCGAGAACCTCGCCGGGATCGACGGACTGATCCTCGGCATGGAGCAGATCAACGACAACATCCTCGCACACTGCGATTCCCTGAAGGTGATTTCCCGTTTCGGAGTCGGATACGACAATGTAGATATCAATGCCGCAGCAAAGAGAGGTATCGCGGTCACGAACGTTCCCGGACAGAACTCCGAATCCGTCGCAGAGATGGCACTGGCGCTGATGTTCGCGATCAGCAGAAAGCTCCCGCTCGGTTGGGACCACGCAAGAGACGGCGTCTGGGACATCATCAACGGTTTCGAGCTGAAGGATAAGACCCTCGGCATCATGGGCCTCGGCAGGATCGGAAAGCTGCTTGCAGAGATGGCAAAAGCCTTCAGGATGAAGGTCCTCATCTTTGACAGATCAGCGGACAAGAAAGCGGACTACTGCAGGGAAAACGGCTTTGAGATCGTAACGAAGGAAGAACTCCTTATCCGCTCCGATTATGTCAGCCTCCACATGCCCGGCTCCAGCGATCTGAAGAACTTCATCGGCGAAGCGGAGCTCGGCATGATGAAGCCCACCGCTTTCCTGATCAACACCGCCCGCGGAGCGCTCGTTGACGAGGAAGCGCTCTATAACTGCCTGAAGGAAAAGAAGATCGCGGGCGCCGCGCTCGATGACCTTGCGAGCCTGCCGCTGCAGAAGGACAACAAGCTCCTCACCCTCGACAACATTGTCATCACCCCGCACATGGGCGCGAACACCTTCGAGGCAAACCAGAGGACCAAGCAGATGGTCATGACCAACCTTCTCGCAGGCCTGACCGGCGAGCTCAATGAAAATGTAGTCAACCGCGCAGGACTCGGAAAGTAAGTCCCCGGCGCGAAAACCGGAACAGACGAAGGACCGGCCCGGAGCCGGACAACCAACTGGAGGAAGAATAATGGATGTATCAGCATTAAAGGGAATCATCCCGCCGCTCATCACGCCGGTGACGGAGAACGAGGATATCGACGAGGGCGCGCTCAGAAAGATCGTCAGCCACTGCATTGATAAGGGTCTTCACGGCGTATTTATCGGCGGCACAATGGGTGAGTCCCTTTCCTCAACACAGGAGCAGCGTGACAGATCGATCCGCATTGCCCTGGATGAAGCAAACGGAAGAGTACCGGTCCTCGGCGGCGTTATGGATTCCAGTACCCGCAGAGTTATCGAAAACATTAAGCGCTTTGAGCAGATGGGCGGTGAGTACGCGGTCGTAAGCCCGGTCTTTTATTCCACCCATGCGGGCACGAAGGAAACGATCCGGCATTTCGAGGAGATCTCCCGACATACCGAAGCGAAGATCCTGGCCTACAACATTCCGGCATACACCGGTCTGAACATGCCGCCGAAAATGATCTATGAGATCGCTAAGATCGACAAGGTCGTCGGCATCAAGGACAGCAGCGGAAGCTTTGTACAGTTCGTCAGCCTCCTGAACCATTTCAGGGGTACGGGCTTCAAGATCTTCCAGGGCCTGTCGGCATTGGCAGACATCAGCATCCTGCTGGGAGCGGACGGTCTGGTTCTCGGATACGCGCCGCTCTTCCCGGAGATCTACCTTGACATGTACGAGTCCTCCCTGAAGAAGGATGTGGACAGGATGATCCGGCTCGCGCCGATCATCGAAAGGATCGCAGGCATCAACAACTTCTCAACCTACTCCATCGCGGCGACAAAGTGTTCGATGACCGCGCTGGGCTTCTCCGATAAGCGGATGATGCGGCCGTCAGAGCCGGTCACGCCGGAAGAGGAGATCCGGATCCTCGAAGAGGTAAAGGCAATCAACGAGGCGTACGAAAAGGTCAAGTGATGCCGGGACGTGAGCAGCATAATTATGTAAACAACCGGAAAACGGTTTAGAGAAGTAGCAATAACAAAAGGCATTACCAAGGATCACTAAAGAATCATCAAAGAATCATCCGATGGTCAGTCAAAGGACCATACGAAGGGTCAATCAAAAAGACTGCCCAAAGGATCAGACCAAATTATCTGCCATAAGGAGGAAGATATGAAAAAGGCTAACCTGTTAGTTTCTGCAATTCTCGTTTCATCGATCCTGCTTTCCGCATGCTCAGGCGGAACCTCAGCAGCTAAGTCCGAGCCGGCTTACCCGAACAAGCCGATCACCCTCTATGTGGCAGCAGGCGCAGGTAGCGCCATGGATACCTGCCTTCGTCCGCTGGTTCCGTATCTTGAGAAGGAACTTGGCGTTTCCATCGGTATTACCAACATCGCAGGCGGCGGTGGATGGACCTGCTACGCGGACGTCCTGAACAAGGAAGCAGACGGATATTCCCTCACCACACTCGCAAACAGCAACTTCTACGGCCTTTACAACCCGACGGTCGAGCTGAACGGAAGCCTGGATGACTGGCAGCTTCTTGCAAATGCCATCACTGACCCGAACGCACTCTACACCAACAAGGACAGTGAGGTCCAGACCCTGGAGCAGTTCATTGATTACGTACAGAACAACAAGGACATCCTCATCGGCACCAGTTCTATCGGCTTCGATGACCATACCGCATACATGAAGCTCGCAAGCGCGATCCCGGGCATGCTCGACAACACCACCGCGCTTCCGGCATCCGATATGACCGAGGTCATCGCGAACCAGCTCGGCGGATTCCAGGATTTCATGGTTGCCAATGTCGGCGACTACAACAAGGTCAAGGACAACATGAACGTCATCTGCATCTTTGACGAGCAGCGTTCCTCACTGCTTCCGGATGTACCGACCTTCAACGAGCTTGCAGAGCAGCTTGGTATCGACGCAACTGTCGTCAACCAGACCAACCGCGGCTACATGATGAAGGCAGGAGCGGACCAGGCAGTGGTCGACAGACTTGTCGAAGCATTCGAAAAGGCTATGGCAAACGAGGAGTACCAGGCTGAGCTTCAGAAGATGTACTTCCAGTTTAACGGCGTAACCGGTGAAGACTTCAACAAGCTGATCAATGACGACCTCGAGGCATTCAAGGAAGTCGTAAAGCTGTACGAGTAATATGTGAATGCAGCAGTCCTGCCGGAGTTATTCCGTAAATGCGGGAAAAGCACTGCAGCATTTGATTAAAAGAGTACCATACCTACACTCTGATCGTCTGCCGGGGCTCCGGCGAGCTACCCGGCGCAGCCGGCAGGCGACCCTCTTCAAAGCCACCGGCAAGCGGCAGGCAAAAGCTACAGGAGTTGGAAATGGATAACAAAAAATTTATCAGCAACGACGTCTTTCTGGGACTGTTCGCCGCTGTCATGGCAATCATTTTTCTGGTGATGACGCTGAAGTTCCCGGAGCAGGTCCGTCTGTTCCCGAGTCTGGCACTGATCCTGGCGCTGATCTTCAGCATATGGATCGCCGCAATGGGCGTCTACAAATCAGTGCAGGTCCGCCGGGGCACCGCGGATTATACTAACCCGGAGATGAAGCGGCAGCCGTTCATCGTTCTCGCAAGCATTGTCATCTATGTGATCTGCATGCAGAGGATCGGCTTCTTCGTTACGACCGCGGTCTACCTTCCCTGCTGTATGCTGCTTTTCGGACAGAGAAAAGTGGTTCCGATGCTGGGCTCCACAGTCGGCGTCCTGCTCTTTATCTACTGGCTGTTCGTCATCCAACTGAAGGTTTACATGCCGGCAGGCATCTTATTCTAAGGAGTTAACACTATGGAAATCCTTATATCCTCATTCCAGACGCTGTTCACCCTTGACGTGTTAGTAGCGCTTCTGGCCGGCGTAGTCTTCGGAATGGTCGTGGGCGCGCTTCCGGGATTCACCGCAACCATGGGTGTCTCCCTGCTGCTCCCCATCACTGTCGGAATGGAAGCGGTTCCCGCACTGGTCATGCTGGCTTCACTTTACACAAGTTCTACCTACGGAGGAAGCATGACGGCGATCCTGCTCCATACGCCCGGCACGGCGGCATCCGGAGCGACCGCGGACGACGGCTTTGCCCTGACCTTAAAAGGAAAGGGACTGCAGGCAATCGGCGTTTCGACGGTAACGTCCTGTATGGGCGGTGCACTGAGCGGTGTGGCGCTGATCTTCATCTCCCCGCTTCTTGCAAGACTTTCCCTGCTCTTCGGACCGGG
The DNA here is from genome assembly GCA_017455005.1 of Lachnospiraceae bacterium. Classification (GTDB taxonomy): domain Bacteria; phylum Bacillota; class Clostridia; order Lachnospirales; family Lachnospiraceae; genus Avilachnospira. The sequence continues at coordinate 7,670 of JAFTBX010000130.1, forward strand.
TGAGTACCTGTTCGTAGCGCTCTTCGGCCTCACGATCATCGGCAGCCTCTGCCAGGGCGGTGTCGTCAAGGGCATACTCTGCGCCTGCATCGGCCTGGTCGTCGCATGCGTCGGCATTGATCCCGTCACCTCATATTCACGCTACACATTCGGATCCAACGCGCTCGGCAGCGGCTTCGGCCTGGTTCCTTCCCTGATCGGTCTGTTCTCAATCTCCCAGGTCATGATCATGGCGGAGATGTCGAAGGAATCCTCCAACGAAGGCATCGTAAATAAGACGATGCAGATGCTGAAGGGAAAGATCCTTCTTCCGCTCAATGAATGGAAGAATTACATCATCCCGGTCATACGGTCCTTTATCATCGGCCTGTTCGTAGGCATCCTGCCCGGCGCGGGCGGAGACATCGGCTCCTGGCTTTCCTACAACGCAGGAAAGCAGCAGTCAAAGCACCCTGAGGAATACGGCAAGGGCTCACTCGAAGCCATCGCCTGTTCCGAAACAGCCAACAACGCGGTCTGCGGCGGCGCTCTGGTCCCTCTTCTTACATTGGGCGTTCCCGGATCCGCAACGGCGGCAGTTCTCCTCGGAGGTCTCACGATGCACGGACTTGTGCCCGGCAACGACCTCTTCACCGTCCAGGCGGGGATCACTTACCCGATCATGATCGGCTTTACGATCTCCAACTTCCTGATGGCGATCATCGGACTTATCGCAGCGCGCTACTTCATCAAGGTAACGGCCATCCCGGTCAGCATCCTCGCACCGGTCATCATTGTTCTTGCGACACTCGGATCCTACGCGGTCCAGTACAGCATGGTCGATGTATGGAGCATGGTGGCGTTCGGCGCACTCGGCTACATCATGAGAAAGCATGACATGGTGACCGCCCCGATCGTCCTCGCGCTCATCCTGGGTCCGATGGCGGAAACGAAGCTGATCCAGTCGAGGATCGCGGCACGCTCGACCCCGCTGCTCATGTACTTCATGTCACGTCCGATCTGCGTGTTCCTGACGATCCTGATCGTGATCTCGATCGCGGTCCCAGTCATCCAGAGCCGCAAGCAGAAAAAGAACAACGATACGATCATGGATGAAGAGTGATCGTATGGCAATGCTGACTGCCCGTGCGTGAGAACGCGGCGCGGCAGATGCGAAAAAACCTGGTCCGGAGCGGACACGGGCACATAAAACCGATCATAAACAAATAATCATAAATCAAACCAATCAAGTGAAAAATAAGGAGTTTATCATGGAAAAAGAGATGCAGAAGAAGATGGAGTTTTTAAAGAGTGTCGGTACCGGCGTTATCAGCGACGCAATGACGCTGCTCGGCATTGACGGCTGGACGACCCACGTATTCCCGATCGAGAAGAACATGAAGATCGCAGGTCCGGCATTCACGACCCGCAGCGTCATCCCGGTAAACGGCAAGGAGAAGACCCTCGGCGCTTACGGCGTGATCGACAGCTGCCAGCCGGGCGAGGTCATCGTCAGAGCCGGCACTCCGGAAGGACGCCTCTTCGGCGGAAACATGGCGCTCATGGCTAAGAACAAGGGCGTAGAAGGTGTTGTCATCGATGGTAAGTCACGTGACTTGAACGACATCGAAGACGTTATGCCACTCTTCCTTCGTTCCGCAACTGTAAAGCCCTCCGACACCACCTCCAAGCTCGTCGAGATCCAGGTCCCGGTCGTATTTGACGGCGTACATGTCAACCCGGGCGACATCGTTGTCGGCGACAGAGACGGCGTCCTGTTCATCCCGGCAGACCGTCTGGATGACGTCATCTACCAGGCAGAGATGATCGCGGAAGTAGAAAAGGAAGCAACCGAGGCTCTCAACCAGCATCTTCCGGTCGCTGACGTCGTTGCGATCATCAAGAAGAAGTCCGCTATGCGCCAGTGATCCGGCGGACCGAAGTACAGGTATATTTCGTTTGTGACAGCTGCATATCTTCACTATGTGAGCAGGAAGTCACCCAATACGAGTAGATCCATAGCATGAATCGAAAAGGACAGGGTTGAGACGGATCAGCCCTGTCCTTTCTATAAGCTTTTTTCAGGCCGCGGAGCAAAGAACGGGCTGCAGGAAGGAAACAAAGGAAGGGTGAAAGATGGACTTGTTTGATATCAGAGGAAAAAAGGCGATCGTGACCGGCGGCACCCGTGGACTTGGCAAGGGTATGGCGGAAGGCCTGATGGAAGCTGGCGCGGAAGTATGCATCGTCGGCACCGGAGACAAGGTCTTCGGCGTTGCGGAAGAATTCAGAAGTAAGGGCTATGCGTGCCACGGCGTCAAGGCGGATCTTTCGGACAGGGAGCTGTGTGAAAAGGGATTCAGAGAGTGCCTGGAGCACTTCGGCGGGGACCTCGATATCCTGGTCGTATCCCACGGGATCCAGCGGAGACACCCGGCCAACGAGTTTCCGGATGACGACTGGGACGCGGTCATCAACACCGACTTAAACTCCGTTTTCTGGCTCGCGAGAGCGGCGGCCAATATCTTCAAGGCCAAGGGCTATGGCAAGATCATCCTGATCGCCTCGATGGTATCCTTCTTCGGAGGCAAGACCGTACCGGCCTACGCCGCGGCAAAGGGCGGCGTCGCGCAGCTGACCAAGGCGTTCAGCAACGACCTGTTCCAGTACGGCATCAATATCAATGCCATCGCCCCGGGATACATGGATACGGAAATGAACACCGCGCTGACGGATCCGAACGACCCGAAGTTTACGCAGCAGCGCTACGACGAGCTGACGCAGCGGATCCCGGCACACCGCTGGGGCACCGGCAATGACATGAAGGGGCCGTGCGTTTTCCTGGCATCCCACGCCAGCGATTACCTCGGCGGCGCCATCATTCCGGTCGACGGCGGATATCTGGTGATGTGAAAAAGAAAGGAAGTACAAGTATGAAAATCGCGCTTATTAACGAAAACAGCCAGGCACCCAAGAACAGCCTGATCTTTGATACATTGATGAAGTCAGCGGAGCCTTACGGCCATACGATCGCAAACTACGGAAGATACAGCGCAGAGGATCCGCATGAGAAAACCTACGTGCAGGCAGGCCTTCTGGCAGCGATCCTTCTGAACGCGAAGGCAGTCGATTTTGTCATCACAGGCTGCGGTACCGGCATGGGCGCTATGCTCGCATGCAACTCTTTCCCGGGAGTGGTTTGCGGCAGAGTAAACGATCCGACCGATGCGTGGCTTTTCACGCAGGTAAACGGCGGCAACGCTATCTCGATCCCGTACTCCTTCCAGTTCGGCTGGGGCGCTGAGATCAACTTAAAATACATCTTCGACAGCCTGTTTGAGACCACGCCGGGCCAGGGATATCCGGAAGCATGGGCAGGCGCAGAAAAGCGAAACCGCGAGATCTTGAATCAGGTAAAGACGGTTTCCCACACCCGCATGATCGACGTTCTGAAGGGCCTTGACCGCAAGTTCCTGTACGAGACGATCTCCGAGGAGACCTTCCCCGAAATGTTCTTCCCGGCATGTCAGGATGAAGAAATCGCTGCGTTCTTACGTGAAGTGCTGGAAGAAGGTAAGCCCAATGAGTAAGTATCTTGTCTGTGTGACGGACCAGCGCCACGCTTCTTATGAAATCGAAAAGCAGATCCTGGAAGAAGCAGGGATCACGCTGAAGCTCTGCAGCTGCGAAACGCCTGCGGACATCGCAAAGCAGTGTGCCGACGCGGACGGCGTCATGCTTGACCTCGTGCCGATGACGGCGGAAGCCATTGCCGGCTTAAAGAACTGCAAGGTCATCAACCGCTACGGCGTGGGTTATGACAATGTTGACGTGGCCGCTGCAAAGGCTGCCGGCATTAAGGTCACCTACGTGCCGGACTACTGCATGGAAGACGTCTCGGAGCATGCGCTGGCGCTGATGCTCGCGTGCCTCAGACACATCGCGATGAAGGACCGGCATGTCCGCGAGGGCGAGTGGAACATCCAGGGAACCAGTTTCCGTCTCGGCGGAAAGACGCTCGGCCTTATCGGCGCGGGAAGGATCGCAAGGGCGCTTGCCAGAAAGGTCAGCGGCTTCGGCCTGAAGGAGATCGTTGCCTACGACCCGTATGTATCCGCAGAGGAACTGCAGGCGATCGGCATCCGCAAGGCGGAGCTCGACGAAGTGCTCGGCGTATCCGACTTCATTTCCCTGCATCTGCACGCGAACAAAGAGACGGCAGGCTTCATTAACAGGGAAACGCTCGGAAAGATGAAGGAGACGGCGATCCTGATCAACGTCAGCAGGGGCGCCCTGGTCAATGATGACGACCTTCTGGAGGCGCTTCGTACGCACCGGATCCTTGCGGCGGGACTGGATACGCACAACCATGAGCCGCTTGGAAAAGACTCACCGTACTGCAGCCTGGACAATGTCATCCTGACGGACCATGCGGCGTATTCGACGAAGGAAGGCGTGGAGGAGCTGAAGACCAAATCCGCGCGCAACATCGTGAATGTGCTGACCGGAAAGGCGCCGCTCTACGAGGTGGTTTAAAAACGGGTAGATGCGGAAACGGCGGAAGGCTACGGCTGGCGGAAGATGCCAGGAGGGAATGGAATATGAATGAAATCTTGAAAACAATAGAAAAGATCGGCCTCGTGCCGGTCATCGCGATCGACGACGCAAAGAAGGCGGTTCCGCTTGCAAGGGCGCTTGTGGAAGGCGGTATCCCAGCGGCGGAAGTGACCTTCCGTACCGCGGCAGCGGAGGACGCGATCCGCGCAATCGCTGAGGAAGTGCCGGAGATGCTTGTCGGGGCGGGAACTGTCCTTACGCCCGAACAGCTCGACCGGGCGCTTGCGGCAGGCGCAGAGTTTATCGTTAGCCCCGGATTCAATCCGGACATGGTCCGCTACGGCCTCTCGAAGGGTGCCCTGATGCTCCCGGGAACGGCGACCGGCGGCGAGATGGAGCAGGCAATGGCCATGGGCCTCGAGGTCGTGAAGTTCTTCCCGGCGGAAGATAACGGTGGCGTCAAAAAGCTGAAGGCTCTGGCAGGCCCCTACCGCAGCCTGAAATGGATGCCGACCGGCGGCGTCAATACAAAGAACCTGATGGACTATCTTTCCTTCGACCAGATTGCGGCCTGCGGCGGCACCTGGATGGTGAAGAAGGATCTCATCGAAAACGAATGCTGGCAGGAGATCACGGCGATCTGTAAGGAAGCGGTCCGCACGATGCTCGGTATTGAGCTGGCGCATGTCGGCGTCAACTGCGGAAGCGAGGACGAGGCGAAGCGCATGGCAGACCTGATCAGCTGCATGTTCGGATACGCGCCGCGAAAGACCAGCAAGTCCTGGTTTGCGGGCGATGCTATAGAATACATGAATAATGCCGGTCCGGGCGAAAAGGGCCATATCGGCTTCAGGACCAACAGCGTGGAACGCGCGATGTACCACCTCGGCCGCATGGGCGTGGAATTTGACGAAGAGAGCATCACCTGTAACCCGAAGGGCGCGCCGAAGTTCGTCTATATCAAGGGCGACTTCGCGGGATTCGCGATCCATCTGGTAAACCGGTAAGAAGCTGTGTGGTCAGGCGGCGTTGAAACGGCAGGCTGTCGGGAAGCGGCTGCATTGGAAGCCGGAGAGACGCCTTGACTTAAGCCGGGTACAAGGTCCGGCAGCGGTCAGGACATGAGCAGAAACAAGTATATGAACATACATCCCGTAAAGCGGGAAGAGAGCGAGGAATAAATATGTCCAGAATAGTAACTTTCGGAGAACTGATGATCCGCCTTCAGCCGTTTAACTACGAGCGCTTTGTGCAGACAGATCATCTGGAGTTCACCTTCGGCGGCGGCGAGGCCAATGTTGCCGTATCCCTTGCAAACTACGGGATGGATGCGGCTTATGTAACGAAGCTTCCGGCACACGCAATCGGCCAGTGCGCGGTCAACTCCCTGCGCCGCTACGGCGTCGATACCTCCCGGATAACACGGGGCGGAGACCGCGTCGGCATTTACTTCAATGAAAAGGGCGCCTCCCAGCGCGGGAGCGTATGCATCTACGACAGGGCGCATTCGGCGATCTCCGAGGCGACCGTGGAGGATTTCAACTGGGACGAGATCTTCGAGGGCGCCGACTGGTTCCACTTTACAGGCATTACCCCGGCGCTCGGACCGAATGTGGTCGAGATCTGTAAGGAGGCCTGCATTGCGGCCAAGTTTCATGGCGTCAGGATCTCCTGTGACTTAAATTACCGCGGCAAGCTCTGGACCCGTGCCGAGGCGCGCGAGGCCATGACAGAGCTCTGCAAATACGTGGATGTCTGCATCAGCAACGAAGAGGATGCGAAGGACGTTTTCGGCATCGAGGCGGAAGCAACCGATATCTATGCCGGCGAGATCAACCGCGAAGGCTATAAGAGCGTGGCAAGACAGCTCGCTGACAAGTTCGGATTTGAGAAGGTGGCGATTACGCTGCGTGAGTCTCACTCTGCCAGCGACAACGGCTGGTCGGCAATGCTCTATGACGCAAAGCTCGACAAGTACTGCTTCTCAAAGAAGTACGAGCTCAGGATTATTGACCGCGTCGGCGGCGGTGACAGCTTCGGCGCAGGTCTCATCTATTCGATCTTAAGCGGCAAGGACACGCAGGGAGCGGTCGACTTCGCAGTCGCGGCATCCGCGCTCAAGCACAGCATCGAGGGCGACTTCAACATGGTCACCCTGGCGGAAGTGGAAAAGCTCGCGGGCGGCGACGGCTCGGGAAGGATCCAGAGATAAGCGGCTGCTCGTTCAGGCTGAAGAATGACAATCGGCAGAGAAAATTCATACATATTAGAAAAATTCAAAATCCAAGAAGAGAACTTCGAATAAAACGTATACATTACAACAAATGCTGCCGCTTGCGTGACCATCACGCTGACGGCAGCATTTTCAGAATAAATAGTAAAAACAGACAACAAAAGTGGACCGCGTACGGAGAGCCAATCCGGTCGTGTTTGTTAAATCAATGGCGTCATATAAACCGGAAGATAGACGATACCATCCTTTTCGCTCAAGTCATCTGTGTGAAGAACAAACGCCGTATGCAGTTGTTCAGCATACCTTTTTCTGAACTTGTTTATTGAAGAAATCAACTATTTTGAACATATCACGAAATCAAGAATAATCAAGGCATAAAATCGCACCAAATCAAGAAATATCAAAGCGTGACCTGTCCTGTGTTGCCACTGGTGATGCGGCAATGCAGGTTTAGGCAACAGGTCTTAAAATCCCCGATCATCCGGTTGAGATTACAGATATGTATAACAGCGGCAGCAAGAATGCAGCTTTTCTGTAATAGAAAAATGCCGCCGCTTAGGCGGCAGCCCTGTGATAGTTATGCCAATTCTGTCTTTAACCGGCGCAGCTCCGGTATCAGTACTGATAGAAGCCCTTGCCGGCATTGACACCGGTCTCGCCCTTATCGATCTTCTCCTTCAGGAGCTTGCCGATGCGGTTCTCGATGGTGCCTTCTTCTTTGGCAGCGGGCTTCATCTGGTTGATATTGTACGCGGTCTCGAGGCCGACGATGTCGAGGATCTTGAACGGGCCTGCGGGAGCGCCTGTCGCGAGCTGCCATGTGAGGTCGATCGTCTCAGGGTCGGAGACGCCGTTAGCCCAGAGGCCCTGCGCGGCGCTTAAGAACGGGACGAGCATGGAGTTCAGGATATAGCCCGGCTGTTCCTTATGAAGCTGCAGCGGCACCATGCCGATCTCGCCCGCAAACGCGACGACAGCATTGTAAACATCCGGATCCGTGCCGGGATGGCCCATGATCTCGGCGGTGTTGTTCTTCCAGATCGTATTCGCGAAATGCAGCGCGCAGTACTTTTCCGGCCTTCCCGTGTACTCCGCGAACATGCTCGGAAGCAGCGTGGAGGAGTTGGTGCAGAGGATCGTTTTCTCCGGCAGCAGGTCCTTCATCGCGGTATAGACCCCGATCTTTGCCTGCGGATCCTCGGACATGGATTCGATGACAATGTCGGCGTCCGCGAGCGCTTTCGCCATATCGGTCTCCAGGTGAATGCAGTCGGCGAAGCGCTGCTTTGCAGTCTCGATCAGCGCGTCAATGCTCTCGGCAGTCGCGCCCTTCCAATCGGCGATCAGGCCCTTCGGATACATAAAAGCGCCCATCGGGTTGCCCACGAGAGCCTTGGCCTTCGCAAGGTCCTCGAGCATCAGACCGCTGTACCGCTCAATCTTGGGCGCGGTCCTGCCGATGGAACTTTCGGAACGGAGCCAGAAGGTGGTGTCAAAACCATGATATGCGCAGATCAGACCGATCTGGGTACCCAGGACGCCGCCACCGGCAACTACAACTTTCTTTGCCATTTCAGTTCCTCCTTTTTAAAAACTTAAGCGGTCCGGTCTTCAAGCCGGACGGTCGCCGCAAACCAGTCCGTCATCTCCTGCGGGGACTGCCTGCAGCCGTTCATGATCCAGTGATGGATCACGCCGAACAAACCATAATCGACGAGAGCATTGAGATAATCACCCGCTTCCGGAGCCGGAGGCGTATCTCCCTGAGTCAGAGGCGTATCTATCTGAGCCGGAGACGTATCCTCCTGAGCCGAAGATGTACCTCCCTGAGCCGGAGACGTATCCTTCTGAGCCGGGAGTGTATCCTCCAGGAAGGACAGCCTGTAAGCCTCATAGATCGCTGCCTCATGCCCGGCTGCCACGATCTGGCGATGCGTATCCTGCAGTCCATAGCAGAAGGAAAAGAGACAGAGGAGACTCTCCGCTGACTTTTAGTGAATATCCCCGCTCGCAAGGTGCTCCGTACAGTACTGCTTGTAGGACTGCAGCAGGTAGGAAGACAGAAGATCGTCTTTCGAAGAATAATTGCGAAAATAAGTGACTCTGCCTACATTTGCCTCAGCCGCAAGCTCGTCCGCGGTGATCTTTTCGAGAGGCTTATGCCGCATCAGCCGAAGCAGCGCTTCCCCCATCCTTTGCAATGTTGTCTGATCGGTTTTGTTCATGATACGATAGTATCATATTTTGGCACGGCTGACAAGTTGGATAGCCGTTATGTTAGGTGGAGATCAGACCGAACAAGGAATCTGCTTCCGGGTTTCCTTTTTCGGGCAATGCTGCCGCCGAAATGTGCAGACTCGTCTAAAGCCGGCATTTGCATCGAAGTTTCTTAAGGAGTTAGATTATGGCTGCACACGGAGACAACATTTCCATCACACATGTGAAACCAGGAGAGCATCTGCGTGCACTAAAGAGCCTGAACATCAGACAGCAGCGGTTCCTGATAGATGCAGCTGTGACCGGGCAGGAGCGCCCTGCTGTCAGGGGACAGCATTTACAGCACACAAAACGGCCTGACTTGCCGAAAGCACTATTGGATGAAATCTGGCGGCAAGAGGCAGGTCGCAAAAACGGGCCGACTTGCCGAAGGCACTATTGAATGAGATCTGGCGGCAACAGGCACTTCTCAGAAATGGCCCGACTTGCCGAAGGCACTATTGAATGAGATGCATTGGCAAGAAGGTGCAGTGATTTTTGCCATAATATAAATGCTCACCGTACCGTTGGCAAAGAATTATCGTATATATGATTAAATGTTGCCAACCGCACTATGGGATTAAGTTCATAGGCAAAAAAATCATAAAAATGTTGCCAACATTCATATAAACATTGATCGTTCGGCAAATGCAGACAAAACCGCCTGCGCGCTGCATCAGGCGGCGCCGGATCCGGACCTCGTTTAGACGGATCTAAATTAAATCAGCGGTGAAGCGTTAAAAAATTCAGTTGACCGCTGGTTAAGCGCAATATCTACACGATATGCAAATTAAACCAGCGGTGAAGCGTCAAAAAAACCAGTTGACCGCTGATTAAGTACGATCAACAGACCGGATCATATCAAAGCGATGTGTTCGCGCAAGACATCGGTTCAAAGTACTTTGATCACCACATTTGGACTGAAACGAAATGAATACAGCGGAGCATTCACTAATGTGATCACCATGGATGAATTATTCGATTCCTGAGAGTTACTTCCTGATGAAACGGCGGATCGCAAGTCTGACAGTTCGGGCGAAACCGGGACGAGCAGCGTGGAGACCACAGCCGCTCAGGAGACCGTGGAAGAATCAGAAAGCAAGAGCTAATATGTAAAGGGTAGTTTCTGCTACCTATCAAGAAACCTCGAGATCGTGAATGGGAGCGGTGACACGCCGCTCCCATCCCATTATATCATATATTTGTAAGCCTATTACATTGTTTGCGATAAGTCGTTGGCGTACATCCACAATACTTATGAAACATCGCTGTGAACTTTGCTTGGTTTTCATACCCGACCCTCGCTGAAATGTCCGCAATGGAAAGCGCCGAATCAGAAAGGAGCCGCTTGGCCTCCTGGATTTGCAAGTCTCTCATATATTCAG
>JAFTBX010000004.1 GCA_017455005.1 Lachnospiraceae bacterium
AACGGAAGAGATCGAACTGGAGCTGGTCGGACTCTGTACGGATATCTGTGTCGTTTCCAATGCCCTGCTTTTAAAGGCGAGCATGCCGGAAGTGAAGATCTCTGTGGACGCGGCTTGCTGCGCGGGTGTAACGCCTGAGAAACATCTGGCCGCCCTGGAGACCATGCGTTCCTGCCAGATCCAGATAGTGAATGGGTGACAGGTTTTTGAGAAGAAGTGTGGCTCCTTAGGATTGATCTTTGGGGTGAAAAGAGCGGGCCTGAGCCCGCTCTTTTAAGTGATACATGCAGTTATCAAGGCGGCCTGCTGATAAAATGTTACAGCTGTCAAAGATGATATAAACCCCGGCAAGATCAGTAATAGGTTTTGTATCTGTATTGTGCGATAGTATATAATGATAACGTGTCAACAATGCTTCAGGGCGGATGGATATACCGGAGGAATAAAGGATGAAAACTCTGATCAGAAACGCGAAAATCATAGACAGCCTGGGAAATGTGATTGAGGATGGAGACATTCTCTTTGATGAAACAGGCATTCTGGAGATCGGCCGAATCAATGAAGAAAGCACGGCGGACAGGATCATCGACGGCAGCGGAAAAACGGTTCTTCCGGGATTCATCGACTGCCACGTACACCCTGCGGAGCTTTGCGCGGAGGACGAGATCACAGTGGCGTACCACGCTTATCGCGGCACGATGGCGCTTACCCGTTCCGGCATCACCACGCTCCGCTCTGTAGGAACGAAGTACAATGCTGACGTTCGTTTAAGGGATATGATCGAGTCGGGACAGGCCGACGGACCACGTATCAAGGCGGCCGGAGAGCCGATCTGTATCACTTGCGGACACTGTGAAGAAATCGGTATGCCTTGCGATACGGTAGGGGAGACGCTCAAAGCTGCCCGAACACTCTGCCGGAAACGTGTGGACTGGCTGAAAATGATGCCAACGGCAGGCGTTCTCGGCGTCGGACCTTCCACCGAGATCCAGCTTTCGAAGGAACAGATCGAAGCAGTCATCTCCGTCGGACGGGCTTTTGCGACACCGACCTGCGCGCATCTTATGAACTATGAGGCGCTGGAGTTCTGCGTGGAAGCAGGACTGACCTGCGTGGAACACGGATACGACATGGACGAGCGCATCGCCCGCCGCATGGTGGAACTCGGTACCTGGTACATTCCAACGGCGACGGTCACGCTCAATGAAAGCACCTATATCAAACCGACGAACAAACACGAGGAGGAACTGGTGGAAAAGGCTGCCGCCGCGCAGCAGAAGGTCCGGAACGCCTTAAAGATCGCGATTCGCGAGGGCGTAAAGATGGCGGTCGGCACCGATACGGGCTGCCCGTTTACGGATCCTGAGCATTACGCCTACGCGACGGAGCTGTACCTCTACAATATTTCCGGTATGGAACCGATGGACATCCTCAAGGCAGCGACGATCAGAGGCGCTGAACTTCTGGGGATCGATTCTGAGACAGGTACCCTGGAAGTCGGGAAATGCGCCGACATTGTGGTGCTGGATGGTGACCCGCTTGCAGATGTCGGGGCGTGCAGGAACGTAAGATATACCTTCTGCCGCGGAAAGCTCCTGTATCATAACGCCTGACGCTGTCTTAGAGTCCGGCTTTTATCACAACTAATCAAAGACAAAAACAGCCGCATAACCGGAGTTATGCGGCATTTTATTATTTGGTTTCAGTCTGTACATCATTCAGCTTTGTTGAGGACAATGCTTACGTCGCCATAGGTCTCAGGAACGGAATAGTCTGTTTCATCCTTCGCGTAACCTTCCGGGACGCTGTAGATGTGTACGGTGTAGCCGGAGCCTTCCTGCTGGTCGAATACCGCGACGCCGTCCGCGTCGGTTTCTCCCATCACACAAAGCGCATCGGTACAAAACTGTACCCTGACGCCTGCGACAGGAGCGCCGTCAGCGTCGAGTGTAATGACGCGGTATTCATGCGTACCGGTTTCGGGTGTGTCTGCACCGGTTTCGGATACAGATGATTCCGTGACAGTTGCTGCAGCTGTGCTGTCTTTCTCGCTGTCACTCCCGGCCTCTTTTGCGCATCCGTCAAGGATAAGTATACCGAGACAAAGCACGGCGAGCATGGACAGGCTTTTGATTATTTTTGCGATATTTGATGTTCTCATAATTACCCGTGTATCCGGAATTTTGTCAAATTCCTCTGTTTCTCCAGCGTTCTCCTTCGGCTGCGGTCTTTGCAAGATAGCGGATGACATCGACAGGATATTCACCCACGGCAGTTTCGCCGGTGACCATGCAGGAGTCCGCACCATCAAGTACTGCATTGAAAATGTCGAGTACCTCTGCCCTGGTCGGCACAGCCGCATGTTCCATGGAGGCAAGCATCTGTGTCACGATCATGAGGTCCTTGCCGGCAGCCTTGATCTCATGCGCCAGCTGCTTTTGTACGGCGGGAAGCTCCCAGAGCGGCATGGAGTTGCCGAGGTCGCCCCTGGCGATGACGAACTCGTCCGCGTAGGGCAGCAACTCACGGATGTGGTCCGTGCCCTGATGGTTCTCGATCTTTGCGAGCAGACGGATATGATCCGCGCCGGCATCTGTGAGCGCTTTACGTACAGCCTTTAAATCTGCTGCGCTGCGCACGAAGGGCTGCATGAGCCCGGTCACGCCGAACTCTGCGGCGTCACGGATGTTGATGAGGTCCGTGGCAGTCAGCGTCGGCGGTTCGATGTCTGTGCCGGGAAGCGCCATGCTCTTGCGGCTGCGTAAGATTCCCCCGCGAATAACGCGGGCAGCAGCGCATGCCCTGCCGGAGGCGGAAGTCACTTCGAGCAGCAGCTTTCCGTCATCGATCAGGACCTGCTGTTCCGGGATAAGGTATGGCAGGGTGATGGCAGGAACAGGCACACCCGGGCTGCAGGCCTGATCCATGCCGTTGGAATTGTCCTTATCATAAAGGAAGACCTCCGTGCCTTCTTTCAGCAGGACCGGCTCTTTGAGTGCACCGGTCCGAAGCTCCGGCCCCTGCATATCAATCAGGAGGTCGGTGCTGACGCCTGCGCGTATTGCGGCTTTATGCAGTTCATCGATCTGGCCTGCCGCGTCCCGCAGCGTCACATGCGAAAGATTTAAGCGCACGCCGGTCATACCTTCTTTAAACATCTGACAAAGGGTCTCCGCGTCCGAGCACGAGGGACCGAGGGTTCCGTATATCTTGATCATGGGGTTCTCCTTGCCTGATTCAGTGCATTATCAGCATACCACGACCGGCAAAGAAATGAAAGTAAGCGGGCGGCATGAACCTGAAAAGGTGCTTTCCGAAGAGAAAAATGCATACGCAAACGTCAAGTTTCTTGCAAAAGGGCGGACACATATCGTATGATAAGGACATGGCAGGAACAGAGTATAACATTAACGAAATATCGGAATTATTCAGCGCCGGCGGAGACGATCGGATTCGCGTTATATGTGCGGGCGTGTTTGAAACTTCAAAGGGTATCAGCGAGGATTTCGACTATTCTATGAAGGAACTGGAAGAATTGGCGAAAGCGTGCAGGTTGGAGCCGGTCTGCCGGATCACACAGAACCTCGATCACGCGCTGAGCACATTTTATGTCGGTCCCGGCAAAGTGCAGGAAATCAAAGAGCTTGCCGAGGACAATGACGCCGGCGGCGTAATCTTTAATGACAGCCTGTCACCGGCACAGTTCCGCAATCTTCAGAAAGAACTGAAGCTTCCGGTCCTTGATCGTACGGCACTGATCCTTGAGATCTTCCGGACAAGAGCAAAGTCGAGGGAGTCTATGCTGCAGGTCGAGTACGCGAGACTCAGCTATATCCGTACAAGGCTTGTCGGCATGTGGGATACACTCGGACGTAAAGGCGGTGCCTCCGGTTCCATGTCGAGCCGTGGTGAAGGTGAGACGCAGCTCGAACTCGACCGCCGTTCGATCGATAAGCGGCTGGCGGAGCTTCGGAGAGAACTGAAGGAGGTTTCCGGAGAGCGTCTGATCCGTCGCAGGAAACGCCGCAGGTCGCACCTGCCGCTGGCTTCCCTCATCGGCTATACCAATGCCGGCAAGTCCACGATCATGAACGCGCTTCTGGATCGTTTCGGCGGCTCAGACGGTGCGGGCAATGCGGAAGAAGGCGGAAAGAAAGTCTTCGAGGCGGATATGCTCTTTGCGACGCTGGACTCATCGGTCCGCCGGATCTCGCCGGGCGGCAGCGGGGATTTTCTTTTATCCGACACGGTAGGCTTTATTCATAAACTTCCGACGACGCTGGTTGAGGCGTTCAAGTCCACGCTCGAAGAAGCTGCAGAGGCGGATCTCCTGATCCTTGTGGCGGACCGGAGCGACACGCACTTTGCGGGGCACCTTGAAGTAACGGAGCAGGTTTTAAATGAACTCGGTGCAGGCGGCATTCCCCGGATCATCGTCTATAACAAGGCGGATCTCTGCGATCCCCCGATCGAGTACCCGAGGATGGGCGCAGTCGTAAGAGACAGCGGCAGGCAGGGAGGTACCGGCAAGAGCATCTATATCTCCGCAAAGGACAGCCATTCTATCGAAATGCTGGCGGAACTGATCGGTTCGGAACTTTACGGCGCGCAGGTCGATGCGGTATTTCTGATCCCGTATGAACACGGCGCAGCGGTCAGCGACCTGATGGAAAATGCCGACGTTCTCGCGACGGACTACACGGCAGAAGGAACAAGGCTGGAAGTACGGTGCACGGCGGACCTTATGAAAAAATACCGGAGATTCGCGGCGGATGTGCCGGATCTTCAGGAGTGATAAGCGATATACAGGTTTATTAATGATTGATCCCGGCGGACCGGGTGAAAGGAGCAACGTATGCTGGTAACGATGAGAGAACTGATGGCACAGGCGGAAAAGGGCAACTACGCGGTCGGCGGTTTTAATTGCCCGGGACTCGAGTATGTACTTGGTGTGATCGGGGCCGCGGAGGCAACAGGAAAGCCCGTGATCTTAAGCTTTCCGCAGGTGCATGAAAAGACAGTGCCTCTGACGGTTATCGGACCGATCCTGCTTGCGGCGGCAGACAGGGCGTCTGTGCCGGTATGCGTTCACTTAGACCACGGCAGCACGATCGAGTATGTACAGAAGGCACTGGAGATCGGCTTTAACTCTGTTATGTATGACGGCTCCAAGCTGTCACTGGATGAGAATATCAAAAATACGCAGGAGGTTGTTAAGCTTGCGCATAAGGTCGGTGCTGACGTAGAGGCAGAGCTTGGCGGCATCGCGGGTGATGAGGCCGGCATCAGTACGGGCGATACACCTGTCGCGGCATTGACAGATCCGGACGATGCGGTACGTTTCGTGCAGGAGACCGGCATCGATACACTGGCAGCTTCCATCGGTACGGCGCATGGCTTCTATACCGCGCCTCCGAAGCTCGACTTCGCGAGGATAGACGAGATCCATAAGCGCACCGGTATCCCGCTTGTCATGCACGGCGGCTCCGGCGTCAGTGAAGCGGACTACGGAACGGCCATCGGTCTCGGTATCCGCAAGATCAATTATTATTCATATATGGCAAAGGCCGGAGCAGACGGCGTCCGGGCACTGCTTGCGGAAAAGGATGTCAAGTACTTCCACGAAATGGCGGTCGCTGCGGCAAACGCGATCTGCGAGGATGTAAAGCAGGCGATCAACCTGTTCTATCCGGATTGAGAGGAATCAAAATGTTAGAAGTTTTACTGTGGCAGTATCAGCAGCAGTTTGAGGAAGCATTTCCCTTAAAGGACTTTGAGGGGGAGGCGGAGATCGATGTGATCAACCTCATCTACGACTGCCTCTTAAATAACAGGCCCTATCAGAAGGGACAGGCCTGGAGGGATATTCCGAACCGTTTTCCGGAAGCCCCGGGCCTGAACAAACAATGATGCCGGGGACAAAAGAGCTTTTGTCTCTTTCATCACAACAGTGATTGGTTGCGTTTTGATACACGCCGGTGCTGGCTTTTCACGCCGCCGGCGTGTATTATCTGTTTAATAATTGATAGGGCTGAAGCCGAAGATAATGAACACACAACGCAACATTTTTGAAAACTATTCCGTACCGCGTGCCATGATGGTTATGGCGGTACCGACGATCATCAGTCAGCTGATCACGCTGATCTACAACCTTGCCGACACCTGGTTTATCGGACTCACCGAGAACCCGTACATGGTGGCGGCCTGTTCGCTGGTCCTGC
>JAFTBX010000131.1 GCA_017455005.1 Lachnospiraceae bacterium
CCACCATCGACGGCGATCAGGCAAGGGTAAGACCCTTCGGCACCATTGATCTGTTCGAGGGCAAGCTTTATATCCAGACCGGCAAGGGCAAAGACGTTTTCAAGCAGGCAAACGGAGCCAAAGTCGAACTTTGCTGTTTTGACGGTGAAAATGGCTGAGACTGGCTGGAACGCTTGTTGATGACGATAACGTTGCTGCCAAGAAACACATGCTGGACGATTATCCCCAGCTTCGCGCAATGTACGACGAGAACGATCCCAACACCGCCGTCCTTTACTTCAAGGACGCAAAGGCTACCTTCTCCAGCTTTACAGCTGCTCCTGAAGTGATCGAGTTCTGATCTCAGGGTAGCACGACCGGGCTTTCCACCGAGTTCGGAAAGGATGTATATGGAACAGAATCTTACAGGAAGGATCAAAAGATCCGTTGAAGACCAGCTTTATGAGCTGAAATATATCAAAAAATATCTTTATGAGAATCCCGAGATCGGCGGGAATGAGGAGAAGTCCAGCAGGATACTGATCTCCTACCTGCGCGACCGTGGTTTTGACGTTGCCGAGAACTATTGTAATGTTCCCTGGTGCTTCAAGGCATGCTACGACAGCGGCCGTCCGGGAGTATCCATCGGAATGACAGCAGAGTACGACGCTCTTCCGGAGGTCGGTCACGCCTGCGGCCATAATATCATAGCAACAGCTGCTACCGGCGCAGCCGTGGCATTAAAAGACGCTGTGGACGTTTTCGGAGGCAAAGTCATCCTCTACGGCACGCCTGCCGAGGAAAATATGGACCGCAAACTGGATCTGATCGACTGCGGCGTCTTCGGTGAAGTAGACGTCTGCCTGAACATCCATCCTTTCGGATACAACATGAAGTCAGGCAATACCACCGCCCTTGACTCCTGGATCATTGATTTTTACGGCAAAGCAACACACGCCGGAATGCATCCCGAAGAAGGCATAAACGCTCTGGACGCGGCTGTATACTTTTATCAGATGATGGGCTTCCAGAAGCAATATCTCAGAGGCTCCAACATATACGGCGTTATTTCCTCCGGCGGCATCAAGGGTTCTATCATTCCTGATTTTGCTCAGGTCAAGTTCGTCGGACGCGCTTACACGCTTAAGGAAATGGCAGATATAAAAGATCTTATCATCCGGGCTGCTGAGGCTGCATGTCATCTTGTAGGCACAACATATAAGATATATACTGACGAGCCGTCCAATCTGCCCCTGAACACCAACCGCACATTAGCAGAAGTGTTCGAAAGCATATATGAAGATCTCAGCGGTCAGCCGATGGAAGAGGCAGATTTCGGCGCATCAACGGACGTAGGAAACGTAAGCTGGGTAGTCCCCTCCATAATGCCCTGCGTCGGCGTAGGCTGCCGCGAAGCGGCTCTCCACACCGCAGAATTCCGCGAAGCCTGCATGACTCCTCAGGGAGATGACGCCATGAAATGGTCCGCACAGGCCATGGCACTCACCGGACTTAAAGTCATGGAAGATCCTGACCTGCTGAAAGCCATAAGAGGCGAGTTCATCAGAAGCCTTGCCTGAGTCCGGCAAAAGATACAAAAAACAAAACAGGACCGCCGTCCCGGGATGACCCGGGACAGCAGCCCTGTTTTTTTGATCTGATTATTTAACGATTATCTTGCCGTCCTTGCCCATCTGGAAAATGGCTTTCACGCTGTCATCGCTTACCAGTGCAGGCCCTCCGAGTACGATTCCGTCCTTCATTCCGTTTGCTTTCGCAAACTTCACTGCTGCGTCTGTCTTTCCGTTCGCTGTAAGGATAAGCGGTGCGTTCATCGCCTTCGCCAGCGCTCCTCCGCAAAGTCCGTCAGGGAAGTTCACTCCGTATGCTACTACTCCTGCGGTCGCTCCCTTGAAGTACTTCTCAGCTACCGCGGTTGACGTCTCATATCTCGTCTGTCCCCATACTCTGTCTGTGGTTCCAAACGCCTTCAGCTCTTTCTCCGCCGCTTCGCTTACCGCTCCGGTTCCTCCGATGATCGTGAAGGTGCTTCCCTTCAGTCCCTTCAGATATCCCTTCTGCTTGTCGTTCAGCGTGTTCTTCAGAAGCAGTATCGGCTTGCCTACCGCTGCCGCTGATAAGCTGTCTGCGAAGTTCGTTCCGCAGCATACCAGGATCTCACTGTCATTGCTGTACTTCGCTGCTTCCTTAAGGATCTCGATGTTCGTCTCGTATCTGTCGGCTCCCCACAGTCTCGAGGTCTCATAGCCCTTGAGTCCTTTCACTGCGTCTTCAGGCACTACTGCCGTTCCGCCCAGCATGTAGATCTTTCCGCCTTCCTTAAGGTTGGCCTTGATGTAATCCTGTACTGCACTTATGTGCTCCTTCTTGGTGTCTACCAGAAGGATGGGTGCGTCTGTCACGCTTGCCAGATAGCTTCCTGCAAGTGCGTCTGCATAGTTATTGCCGTATGCCAGGATCACTGTGTCGAACTTGTCTTTTCCAAGTTTCTCTCTCAGTTCTTCTGCTACCTTGAGAGATGTCTCGATCCTGTCTTTTCCGAAGATACGGAGCACTCCCTCTGCTGCAGGAGCTTCCTTCTGTGCGGGTATCGCAAGATAGTACTGCTTGTCGCTGGTCCAGGAATCGTTCCTTCCTCCGAAGTTGTTCTTGACTACCGCCACAGGGATCGCATATCCGCAAAGATCCTTGCTCAGCGTGATGTCATATGATCCGTCTGCATTCGCCTTCACTTCGATTCCCGGCTGCTCAGGTTCATATATATATTCAGGCTGGGTCACTGAATCCCAGTTGAATCCTGCATATGTGGTGGTCTGCTTGGGAACGTAGTGGATCACTACGTTATCTCCATCCACCGTGACTGTGGTGCCCTCCTGAGGAGCATACATTCCGAAGCCGCTTCCGTCTTCTGCGATGAACTTGACTTCGTCTCCGTCATACTCAAACTTCTTCGCGAGTTTAGGGATTGCTTCCGTCTTCGTGTCATCTCCTCTTACGCAGGTGTATGTGACGATTCCTTCTTCCTCTTCAGTAGCTTCCTTGGTCACTACGTACTTGCCGTATTCGTGGCCGAGTGCTGCTACTGTCTCCTGAGCCACAAGGATCTCGCCGCATCTTGAGCACTTCTTGCCTTCTGTGAGTCCTGTCTCTGTGCAGGTCGGTGCTTTTGCAGGAATGATCTCTTCGGCATGGCCGAGGGCTGCATCTCCTGCTTCTTTCTGGCTCTGAGCTCTGAAGGCAGGGTTCTGGAATGTTCCGGAATTATAGGTGATCTCGCCTGCTTCTGTACATGTGGCAGGCTTGGTCTCCTTTGTCACGGGAACCGTTTCAGTTTCAACGTGTGAAGGATCGTTAGCGCATGTTCTTGAAGCTGTAACCGTCTTATTATCTGCAGCCCATGTGTATGTAACCTCACCCCAGGCATGGCCGGTTCCCTCGCAGGTAACATTCTTCACCTCGGAAAGGTTCAA
>JAFTBX010000132.1 GCA_017455005.1 Lachnospiraceae bacterium
CTGCTTCTACCGTGTGTTCACCAATGAGCACGGCTGGTCCAAGTGGGCGATGAATGAGATGTACACCCCGAGCACCGGTGACGGCGCGAAGGTACGCGCAATCCAGATGCGCATCAAGGGACACACCCGCAACCTCTACGACCTTTACTACAGAGCGATCCTGGATGACGGAACCATCCTTGATTGGGCACATGACGGACAGACTGCCGGCGCGATCGGCTCCGACCGTTATATCCAGGGCTTCCAGATGACGATGTGGAAGCATGGCATGGCGTTCAACCAGGGCACTTCCCGTCACATGATCTCCTCCGGTTCCTACGAGGGCGTCCAGATGGGATCTGACGGTCATTATTATTACTCCACCTGGAACGGACAGCCGTTCACCGGTTGGGCGTATGATACCGACAACAACAAGTATTACTTCCAGGACAGCCACATCGTGACCGGCTGGCAGTATATTGACGGTTATAAGTATTACTTCGATTCCAACGGCAGAGTCGTGACCGACCTCGAGCCGATCATGGGACTTCCGGGCGACTACATTATCAAGGTCAACAAGGACATGAAGTGTATGACCGTTTACGCGAAGGACGGCGACAACGGATACATCATTCCGTTCAAGGTATTCCTTGTCACGATCGGCGGAGCGACCCCGACCGGCACCTTCAAGACCTATGAGCCGCACAGATGGAAGTTCATGCATGACGACATTTATGTACAGTACCTGCTGCGTTATAAGGCCGGCGGATTCTGCATCCACTCCATCATCTACCAGGGAGCGCCGGATTCTTATCACCTGACGGCATCGACCTTTAACCAGCTCGGCAAGAACCAGTCCGACGGATGTATCCGACTGCTTTCCGGCGACGCCGCATGGATCTACAACAACTGCGGCGCAGGCACGGAAGTTACGATCTACGTCGACGAGTGGGTCATGGGACCGTTCGACAGACCGGCGATCGAAAAGGGTATCCCGAACGATCAGAACTACGATCCTACCGATCCGGTCATCGTTTCCTCACGCGGCACGGAAGCGGCTGCTTCCCAGGCCGGCGCGGCTGAGGCAAGTGCCGAGGCGGCATCCGGTTCTGCTGACCTGATCGCGGTCGACATCTCAGCGCCGAACTAATTTTTAAAATTCTTTCGAGGGGCTTGCAAAAGCCCCTTTCTTTTATGTATTATTAGCAATATGTCAGA
Source organism: Lachnospiraceae bacterium (assembly GCA_017455005.1). GTDB lineage: Bacteria > Bacillota > Clostridia > Lachnospirales > Lachnospiraceae > Avilachnospira. The sequence continues at coordinate 1,198 of JAFTBX010000132.1, forward strand.
GCAGAGCGGAATCAAGACAAGTGTTATAGCGGGCTTTTTCTGGAAGGCCATGGAGAGCGGAGGCGATCAGCTGATCACCTTCTTTATTTCGATCATCCTCGCGCGTCTGCTCGGGCCGGAGAAGTACGGCACGATGGCGATCATGCTGATCTTTATCGCGATCGCCCAGGTCATCATTCAGAACGGTTTCCAGACCGCGCTGATCCAGAAAAAGGAGATCAGCGACGCGGACTTAAGTTCCGTGTTCTGGGTCGGCCTCATGATCTCCGGCGCGCTGTATCTCCTGATCTTTCTGGCGGCGCCCCTGATCTCGGATTTCTTCGGGGATCCTGCGATCACCTCCATGCTGCGGGTACTTTCTCTGATTCTGTTTTCGGGTTCCGTGGTCTCCGTCGAGATCGCCATCATTGCCAGACAGATGAACTTCCGTCTGCAGTGCCTCGCGACGATCCTCGCGGATATCATCTCCGGTGCCATCGGCATCGCGGCAGCGTTTAGGGGTCTCGGTACCTGGGCGCTCGTGCTGCAGCAGCTGATCAAGAACATCTGTCTGATGCTGATCCTGATGTGGTGGCTCAAATGGCGTCCGAAGCGGATGATCTCCGGAGAGAGCATTCACAGCCTCTTTTCCTATGGCTGGAAGGTGCTGGTGTCGGGACTGATCGATACGATCTACTCCAACCTGTACACGCCCTTTATCTCCAGACTTTATAATGCGACCATGGTCGGCTACTATAACCGCGCCAACCAGTTTCCGCAGGTCATCGTGAACTCCATGGCGCAGACCCTGCAGGCAGTCATGCTGCCAGCCTTCGCAAAGACGCAGGACGAGCGTCAGCGCGGAAGGCAGATGCTCAGAAGGACCATCAAAATGGCAGGTTTTGTCATGTTCCCGGCGATGTTCGGCATCATGGCGGTGGCGGAACCGATGATCCGGATCCTCCTTGGCGAGGCGTGGTTCCCGGCGGTGCCGCTCCTTCGACTCTGCGCGCTTTCCTTCAGTGTCTGGCATATGCATGTGGCGAACCTGCAGGCGATCAATGCCAATGGGCGCAGCGATATTTACCTGAAACTCGAGATCATCAAGAAGATCGCGGGCGTGGCGGTACTCATCTTCAGCGTACGCCTGGGGATCACAGGGATGATCTTTATGAAGGCAGTCTGGGATTATGTCTGTACCTTTATTAACGGCTGGCCGAACCGGGATATCCTCGGCTACAGCCCGGTGTCGCAGTGGCGGGATACACTTCCGGAGCTTGCGGCAGCGGCGGTCATGGGTATCGCAGTCTATGCTGTGCAGCTTGCACTCACCGGCACCGGCATCATCAGTATGGCGACGGGCGGTGGAGCGCTCATCATGATCCTCATCCAGGTCGGATGCGGCGTGATCCTGTACCTTCTGATCGCGGTCGCGCTGAAGATGGAGAGCCTCCGGTACCTCATCGAGACGGCGAAGCTGTATATACATCACTAAAATGAGCAATATCTACTTCCTCGAAAAATACAAAGACGCGAACATCTACATCAAGCGGGAGGATCTCCACCCGTTTTCTTTCGGCGGGAATAAGGTCAAGATCGCCCAGGAGATCTTTGCGGATATGGAGGAGCGGGGGTTTAACTCGGTCATTTCCTTCGGTTCGCCGACTTCTAACATGAACCGCGCGATCGCGCATATGGCGGCGGCAAAGGGCATCCCGTGCCGTGTCATCCTGAAGGTGGAAGAGGAGTGCGGCCACAGCGGAATGTCCATGAACGAACGCCTCGTGCGTGAAAGCGGCGCGCAGATCACAGAGTGCAGTCCTGCCAATGTCCGCGAGACGGTAGAACGCGTCATGGCGGAGGCAAAGGCTGCAGGCGAGAAGCCCTATTACATTTACGGAGACAGCACCGGACATGGTAACGAAGAGGTGCTTATGCGCGCCTATGGAAAGCAGTCCTGGCCGATCCGGGAGTTTGAGCGGGAACAGGGTATCCGTTTCCATGATGTTTTCCTGCCTGTCGGAACCGCTGCCACGATCAGCGGCCTGATGGCGAGTGTGTCGGAGGGCTGTGAGGTAGACGAACCGCAGATGCGGCTGCACGGTATCTCCATCGCGAGAAATAAGGAAGCCGTGGAGGAAGCGATCCGTCGCTTCCTTGGTTCCTGTGGTTATGATACGCCGACCTGTCTGGGGCTTACGGATATCACGGATGCGTATCTGGAAGGCGGCTACGGCCGCACTGTAAGCGCTGACAATGCCGAAAATACCGAAGGGAACGCGGCAGGCGCAAAATCAAAGTCCCCGGTCCATCAGCTGATCGAGGAAAAGATGCGCACGCTCGGTCTTCCGCTCGATCCTGTCTATACCGGAAAGGCCTACTACGGTATGCTCCGGGAGATCGACAGGCTCTCCCTTACAGGCGACATTCTTTTTATCCATACCGGCGGGACGCCGCTGTTCTTTGACTACTGGCGGAGCCGATGATATTGCGGGACCAGTTTCTTACCTGAAGCAGGTAAACCAGAGCCTGCAGGTGAGACCGTGCCCTGTATAATGCCGGTGCCCGTGCGCAGCACTCTCTTCATGATGTCTGTTTACTGATCCCGCAAACTGTGCTAATATAGATAAGATGAACATCTTGCTGACAAGTGCAGGCAGACGGACCTACATGGTCGAGTATTTTAAAAAGGCTCTCCGGGGTGAGGGTCTTGTTTTTGCGGCCAATTCCGCGATGAGCCCTGCGCTTGGGGCAGCAGACGGACATTTCCTGACGCCGCTGATCTACAGCAGCGATTATATCCCGTTCCTTCTGAATAAGTGCCGGGAGCTTGAGATCGGTCTTGTCGTTTCGCTTTTTGATATCGACCTTCCGGTCCTTGCCGCACACAGGGAGGACTTTGCGAAGATCGGGACCTTTGTCGCGGTTTCCGATCCGGAAACGCTGAAGTACTGCAACGATAAGTATCAGATGTTCCGGAAGCTTCGTGAGGGCGGCATCGGCTGTCCTGAGACCGTACTTGCAGGCCCGGACGCAGGAGCCGGACTTACGCAGTTTCTTTTTGCAGATGAAGACGGCGTTTATGATCATGCTGCCCCCGGCGCGGAAACCGTTGAGGAAAATGCTGCGCGCCCGGTCATGGTCAAGCCCCGATTCGGCATGGGCTCGATCGGCCTTTATAAGGCGATCGGCGGGACGGAAGTCACGGGTGCCGTCGCGATGTGCCAAAGGGAAGTCGCGGAGACTTACTTAAAGTATGAGTCCGCGGAGACGCCCGGACAGACGGTGATCCTACAGGAATGCGTGGATGGCGCGGAATACGGCCTCGACGTCGTCTGTGATCTGAAAGGAAATTATGTAAACACGATCGTGCGCCGGAAGCTGGGTATGCGATCCGGGGAAACGGACGAAGCAATCATCCTGGGCCCGGAAGATCCGGACTATGGCGTGCTGCAGGAGACGGGAAAGAAGCTCGCGGCGCTGATCAGGCCGCGGGGGCTTACAGATGTCGACGTGATGATGGCGCCGGGAAGCGGCAGGCCTTATGTCATCGATATCAACGCCCGCTTCGGCGGAGGATATCCCTTCTCGCAAATCGCGGGCGCGGATGTCCCTAGGGCATATGTGCTTTGGATGAAAGGCCGGGACGAAGAAGCACGGAAGGCTTGTTTTGGCGCAAAGCCCGGGACGCACGGATATAAGGATATCGTGCTGCGGGTGACGGCAGAAGCATAACAGGAAAACCAGACAGGAAATTAACGGACAGCAGGGAGTAGAAAACATGTCTGAGACGATCATTTCATACGGCGGGGAAAGAACCAGGAATTCAGAAGTTCTGCTGGTCATCCCCGCATACAATGAAGCGGATAGCATTGAGCGGGTCGTGGATGAACTGATCCGCGACTATCCGCAGCTTGATTACGTGGTCGTCACGGACGGCCCGACCGACGGCACGGATATCATTTGCCAGAGACGCGGCTATAATGCCGTGCATCTGCCCAAAAACCTGGGCCTTGCGGGATGCTTCCATAACGGCATGCGCTATGCGTCCGAGATGGGCTATCAGTACGCGGTCCAGTTCGACGGAGACGGGCAGCACCGCCCCGAGTATATCGACGCGATGTATAAAAAGGCACGCGAGGGCTATGATATCGTCCTCGGCTCCCGCTTCATCGGCCTCAGCAATAAAATGAGCGGCATGCGCAGTCTCGGCTCGCATCTGATCCGCTGCGCAATCCGCTGGAAGACGGGCGTGAAGGTGACAGACCCCACCTGCGGACTTAGGATGTACAACAAGCGCATCATTGACATGTTCGCGCGCCGCACGGATCTGGCGCCGGAACCGGATACGATCTCGCTCCTCATCATGAAGGGCGCAAAGGTAGCTGAGGTGCCGGTAAGAGTCGCGGACAGGGAAACGGGCGAGTCTTACCTGAACCCGGTCAACGCGGTGAAATACATGCGCCGCATGCTCCGCTCGATCCTCTTCATGCGGACCCGGCGGAAGACAACATTGGAATCATGAATCAGGATAACTCAATTAAAAAAGATTATATATGGAACACCATCGGCAGCGCGGTCTACGCGCTGTCGGCAGTCATACTGGCGTTTCTCGCGATGCACTACGCGGGACCGGATGAGGGCGGTATCTTCGGGTTCGGATTTTCCACCTTCGGACAGCAGATGTTTATTATCGCCTACTTCGGGATCCGGCCGTTCCACATCACGGACGCAAAGCATGAGTACGCCTATGAGGACTACCGGAAGCTCAGGGTGCTGACGGCAGGTACGGCTGTCGCGGCGGCAGCGCTTTATCTCCTTTTAATGATGGCGCTCGGTCACTACAACGCCCATAAAGCTTCCGTCATCTTCGCGCTCGCGCTCTACAAGATCGCGGACGGCATTGCGGACCTTTATGAATCGGAATGCCAGCGGGAGGGTAAGCTCTATCTCGGCGGCCAGGAACTGACCGTGCGGACGATCCTCGCCGTCGCGGTGTTTGCGCTCGTTCTGGTCACCACCGGAAGCCTTCTTCCGGCAGCAGGCGCGGCGGTTATAGTCCATGCGGCGGTCATTCTCTTTTTCAGAGCGTATGTGACGAAGAACGTGGCACTGAGGGACGAGGGGGAAGGCGTCAATGCCAATGCCGGCTCGGCCATGCTTCTGACGCCCAAGGCGAAGGCGCTCTTTATGAGCACGGTGCTTTTGTTCCTTTCAGTCTTCGTGGACTTTTATATCTTTTCCGCGTCCAAGTACGCGATCGACCTGCACTTAACGGACGCGGACAGCGGCATTTTCAATATCCTGTTCATGCCTACCTCCGTCATTTACCTGGTCGCGAACTTTATCATCCGTCCCTATATGACGCGTCTCGCCGAGATCTATGAAAATGCCGACTTCCCGCGGTATCAGAAGATCATCCGGATCCTGGCTGTTTATATCGTGATCCTGTCGGCGCTTGCGATCGGCGGCACGCTGATCGTCGGACGCTGGGTACTCGTACTCTTCGAGGGCATTCTCGGCGAACAGTATTACGGGGAGCTCATCAGGCACCACTGGGACTTTGTCCTGATCATCGCGGGCGGATGCTGCTATGCGATGACCAATCTTTTTTACTACATCCTGATCATCATGCGGCAGCAGAAGATGATCTTCTTCAACTACGTGCTGATGGCTGTGGTCGCGTACATCATTACGAAGCGCGCCGTGACCGGTTTCGGCATGGAAGGCGCGGCGACGGCGTATCCGCTGTACATGCTGCTGACCATGCTGGTTTTCATCAGTACCTACCACAAGGAGCTCCGTAAGGAAAAGGAACGGAGAGCAGAGGAAACCCAAAGCTATGGCGGATTCCCGAAACGTTGACATTATCATACCGACATACCGACCGGGTGAGCGATTCATCCGGCTTTTGTCTATGCTGGAAAAACAGACGTACCCCTATCATCGGCTGATTATCGTTAATACCGATGAGAAGCTGATGCCGGACGCGGTGAAAAAGAAGCTCGGCGGCATGCGGGACGTTACCCTCCGGCATATCGCGAAGGAGGACTTCGACCATGCGGGCACGAGACGGGCGGCCGTCGCGGAAAGCGACGCGGAGCTCTTTTTATGCATGACCGATGACGCGGTGCCGGCGGATCTCTTCCTCATCGAACGGCTTGTGGGCGCGATGCAGGACCCGGACGCGGCTGTCTCCTATGCAAGACAGCTTCCGGAAACTTTTACGTCTGAAAGCGAAAAATATACGAGAAGCTTTAACTATCCCGATGAATGCCGGAAAAAGACGATCAATGATCTCCCGGAACTCGGGATCAAGACCTTTTTTGCCTCCAATGTCTGCTGCATGTATGACCGCGGGATCTATGAGTCCCTCGGCGGGTTTACGGAAAAAGCGATCTTTAACGAGGATATGATCTACGCGAGCAAGGCGCTCCGGGCGGGTTATGCTTCTGTTTACCAGGCGGCAGCGCGCGTTTACCATGCGCATGATTACACCGCCGGGCAGCAGTTCCACCGCAACTTCGACCTCGGCATGAGCCAGGCCATGCATCCGGAGGTGTTTGGCGGGATCCGGTCGGAGGGAGAGGGGATCCGGCTCGTAAGGCAGACGATAAACCATCTTATGTCAACCGGACATGCCGTTGATGTGCCGGGCCTCATCTGGCGCTCCGGCTGGAAGTACCTAGGATACCGGCTCGGGAAGGCATATCGTAAGCTGCCGCGGGGGCTTGTGAGGCGCTTCGCGATGAACAAGACATTTATCGACCGGATGTACCGGAAGGCTTGAGCCTTTGCGAAACTCCGGGTACGGAAGGATTTGAACGGCCGTGCTTCGCCAGGCGGGGCGGCCTGCATTGACAGAGGAAAAGATATGAAAGCAGTTATCATGGCGGGCGGGCACGGGACCCGGATCCGCGCGGTTGCATCCGATATCCCGAAGCCGATGATCCCGGTGCTCGGGAAACCGGTACTTCAGTACCAGATCGAGTGCCTCCGGGAAAACGGCATCACGGAGATCATCCTCGTGACGGGGTATCTCGCGGAGAGCATACACGAATACTTCGGGGACGGCTCTGCCTTCGGCGTGCAGCTGACGTACTTCAATGAAGACAGCCCCATGGGAACGGCCGGCGCGCTGCATTATCTCGCGGAGAAGCTGGATGAGGATTTCCTGCTTCTCATGGGCGATCTGATGCTGTCGGTGGATTTCGGCCGCTTTATGGCATTTCATAAGGAGACGGGGTCGGATGTGACGCTCTTTGTACATCCCAATTCGCACCCGTATGACTCGGATATCATCGTTACGGACACGGTCGGAAGGCTCAGCGACTTTACGGAGGCGCGCTGCGGGATCGGTGCCGCGGCATCGGGAGAGGACCGCGCTTCGGATATGCATGCGGCAAATGCTGCCTGCGCCGGAGGAAAGAACTCAGATCCGGATAAGCGGGAAGAAGTGCGCCGCAGCCTCGTTACGGAGGTCATCAGCAAGAAGGCGGACCGTACCGGCCTCTGGTACCATAACTCTGTCAATGCCGGCATCTACGCCATGAAGGCAAAGGTGGCCGCGGCTGTGCCGGAGCCGGTGGCCAAGGTCGACCTCGACAAAGACATCATCCGTCCGCTGATTGCGGAGGGCAAGGTCTCCGCGTATCATTCCACGGAGTATGTCAAGGACATGGGTACGCCGGAGCGCTATGAGGAAGTGACGGAAGCGGTCCGTAGCGGCCTTGTGGAGCAGCGGAACTTAAAATCACCGCAGCAGTGCATCTTCCTGGATCGGGACGGCACGATCAACGTGGAGAACGGCTTTATCCGGCATGCGGAAGACATGGAACTTCTTCCGGGAGCGGCGGAAGCCATCCGGCGCATCAACGCTTCCCGGTATCTCGCGGTCGTTGTGACAAACCAGCCCGTGATCGCAAGGGGAGAGTGCAGCTTTGAGGAACTTGACCGGATCCATAAGAAGATGGAAACGCTCCTCGGCGCGAAAGGCGCCTATATCGACGCGCTGCTTTACTGCCCGCATCATAAGGATAAGGGCTTTGGCGGCGAGGTCGCGGAACTCAAGTTCCCGTGTGCCTGCAGAAAGCCTGCGGCGGGCCTCGTGGAACAGGCGGCGAAGGAGCTGAATATCGACCTTGCGTCCTCCTGGATGATCGGCGACATGACGCAGGATATCCGCTGCGGCCATAATGCGGGGCTCCATACCATGCTCGTTAAGACCGGGATGGGCGGCGCCGACGGCAAATATGACGACGTCGCGGAGTGCACGGCTTCCGATCTTGGGGAAGCAGTCAGCCTCATACTTGAGAGGTGAGCGCATGTCCGGTACGGAATTTGATCTGATCACGACGGACGATCCGGAGGAAGAGGAACTTGCGGAGGCTTCAAAGATCGTTGAGGAGTGCAACGCGTCTGACGGCACCCATTACGGATCCGTGTATGACGCGGACCTCTATATCTTCGCATATGACGGACAGGACCGGATGATGGCGGTCCTTGCGGCGTATACGATGGGCGGAACACTCCGCGGCAGCGCCGTGACGGAAGCCGCGGCATTTGTAAGGCCGGATTTCAGACGGCAGGGGATCCTGCGGTCCATGCTGGAGGCACTTAAGGAGGAACCGGAGGGCGAGGGCGCGATCCGGTTTGCGGTCTATGAGACTGCGCTGACCGCGGCAGTGCTCAGGGCGATCGGTGCTGAAAAAGAACACGATGAGCTGATGATGCAGTTCATACCGGACGGGTCAGACCTGAAACGACTGGAGGAGATCGCGGCGGAAAGCACCATGGCGGTCATGATCGAGCCGGAAGAAAGGGAAGCAGAGCTTCCGCCCGAAAGCTTTTACTGTCATTCGGCGTACTCGGAGCTTCATGTCAGAACCGGCGGCGGCAGCACCTATATTTACGGCGTGCAGACCGCAAGCTCGATGCTCAGAAAACACTATGCAAAGCGGCTCCTTGCGCGGGTCATCCTGCATTTTCATAAGCAGGGATATGAACGCTTCCTGCTCGAAGTATCGGACACGAACCTGCCGGCAGTTTCGCTTTACTCCAAGCTCGGCTTTACGGAATCAGACAGGCTCAGCTACTACTATAATTGTCCGACAGCACAATCTATGTTATAATAAACCTTTATGATCAGAGGCACGACAAAAATACAGAAAACCTGCTGGGTGATCTTCATTTTCTACCTGATCGGCATAACCTACTATACGATCTTTGCCGAGTCTCTCGGCAGAGGGCCGTCCGCAGACAGTGAAGCGCGCTATAATCTGATCTTTTTTAACGAGATTCGGAGATTCTGGGTTTACAGAGAACAGCTCGGCATCAGGGCTTTCCTCCTGAATGTGGTCGGAAATGTCCTGGCTTTTGTGCCGTGCGGTTTTCTGCTGCCCGCAGTATCCCGCCGGTGCAGATGGATCTACGGGTGCGCTGCCGTGGGACTTCTGATCAGCTTTACGATCGAATGTACGCAGCTGATCTTCCGGGTGGGAAGTTTTGACGTGGATGACCTGCTGCTGAATACGCTCGGCGTCATCCTGGGTTTTTTCATGAACCGGTTCATCCAGCGCAGGAGATACCGGAGAGCAGTTGAGTCCGGCAGGCGCAAGGTGACGATCCGAAAGATTGAAGATAATGGCTGAAAAGAAAAAATACTCTTATATCAAATATCCTTACAGCAAGGCAGGATGGATCAGCTTTGTGCTGGGGATCCTCGCGGGCTGCATGACCGTGGCGGTGGTTATCGCGGCGGTTTTAAGCAGCGGCAGCACGGGGACCTTTGTGGCCGCGGTGGGGTTCAGCGCGGTGATCTTTGACATCATGGGCATCGTTTTTACCCTGCTGAGCCTTTCCGAAAAAGAGAAAAACCACCTGTTCGCGTGGATCGGCGGCGGCCTTTCCCTACTGTCGCTGGCCCTATGGGCATTGATCGTACTGGTGTAAATGCCGGCCAAGCCGCAGACGGAGCCTTAAAAGCCGATCAGATAACGGGCACTGTCGCGTAAAAGCCGGCAGCGATTACTTTAAAATAAAAACTACGGAAAGATATCCAGATATGGAAGATGTAATTATTATTGATCATGACAACGACACGATGAACGAGCGCATCGCGCTTTCCATAGAGCGGATCCGGGCATTTCCCGAGCCGCTTTCGGATCAGGCGCTGCGGAGCTTTTTTACCCGCATCCGGGACTTTAGCCTTCTCTGCGAAAAGGAGCGGATGGAGTCCAAAAAGGACCGGGCGGTCAATGAGGCGCTTTATGAGGATATGCGGGAGGACCGTTATCCGGAAAGCTGGCTGGATCCTGCCTTTGCTGTAAAGCAGGCGGGCGATATGGGACAGCTCCTTGCGGTCTGGTACGCGGAGTGCCTGACCCTGATCCCCTCGCTTTATGAACATAAGATGGAAGATTATGCGGCCGTGCTCGAAACGACCGTACAGATCTTTAACATATTCGAACAGGAAGACATCTCGGACAAGGAAAAGGCTGTCAAAGACGTGATCTATGAGTACGTCTACGATTATGCGGCGCAGTTTGCGGGAGATTATCTCCAAAGCACGCACGATCCGGAGAACCGCTTTGCGCTTGACATCGTCATGCATGCGGACCTTTCCGATACGGGAGAACACAGCTATCTTTATTCCTACGGCGAATGGATCACGAAAGAGCAGCTTGAAACGGCGCGTCTTCTGAATGAGCTTCCGGCGGAAACGATCGACGCCATGGCGAAGATCTACGTCGAGGGCTATATCCGCGGATTTAAGCTTACCGGAAAGGACATCCGTAAAAAGTCCACCGTCGTATGCTATCTCCCCCTGGGCTTCGAGCGCTTCATGCGCCGGGCCGTGGAGCTTTTTGAGGAAGCGGGCTTAAAGTGCATCATCAGCCGGCATCCGGTACATCTCATCAATGCGAAGATGAGCGGCAATGTGAAGCCCGGATTTTACGGAGCCTCCAATCCCGCCTTTGTTTTTGACCACAGTGAAGACTCGGCGATCTTCTGGGGCGACCGCATGAAGGCTGCAAAGCTTGAGGCGCTCCGGGCGAAGGCTGCGGAGATCGCTGATATGCTCGGCGAGGTGTCCGGTCATGCCTGCGTGGAGATCTTCGGGGAAAATGTTCCCGAACTCCACAGGAAGCCGGAGGCGCCGCAGTGGACCGCGCACCAGCTCGAAGTAAAGGCGCAGTACGTCCGTGACAACCATGACCTTATGGACGAGTATGTTCCGGACGAAGAGACGAGCTTTACGATCATCGCCTGGCCGGTGGTCACGGCGGCGGAAAGCTATGCTGCCGCAGAAGAAAAACCGCTTGCGGAAGCATATCGGGAGATCTTTGAGGATATCGTGAGGATCAATACGCTTCCGACCGACCGCTGGGAGAAGATCCAGCAGGCACTGATCGACGCGCTTGATCAGGCGGATCATGTCGAAGTAAAGGGCCGGGGCGGCAACGAGACGTCCCTTACGGTCCGGCTGCATACACTGCACGATCCCAAAGCGGAGACCAATTTTGAAAACTGCCTTGCGGACGTCAATATCCCTGCCGGCGAGGTCTTCACCTCCCCGGTACTGAAAGGGACCGAAGGAACGCTGCATGTGGGACATGTCTATATCAGCGGTTATCTGTTCCGGGATCTCAAGATCCGTTTTACGGACGGGCGTGTGTGCGCGTACGAGTGCGCAAACTACGACGACCCCGAAGAGGGCCGCAGGCTCATCCGCAGCGTCATCTTCCAGAACCGGGAGGAGCTTCCGATCGGCGAGTTCGCAATCGGTACCAATACGACGGCATTTACCGCGGCAAGAAAATACCGGATGGAAGAAAAGATGCCGGTCCTGATCGCGGAAAAGACGGGTCCGCATTTTGCGGTGGGCGATACCTGCTACTCTTATGAAGAGGACATCGCGACCTTCAATCCGGACGGAAAGAAGATCATCGCGCGCGAAAACGAATGCTCCGCGCTTCGCCATGAATCGCCGGAGCAGGCATATTTCCATGTCCATACGGACATCACACTGCCGTATGACGAACTGGGCAGGATCACCGCGGTCGGCGCATCCGGCCGGACAGACCTGATCCGGGACGGAAGATTTGTACTGGAAGGTACGGAGGAACTGAATGAAGCGCTGGACTGAATTACGTAAGCGTCTTTTGTCCTTACTGATGCTGATGGCTGCGGCGTTACTTCTGACCGGGTGCTTCGGAAGGAGCTCGTCGGAAGAAGAAGCGGAGGGGGAGGAGATCACGGAGACCGCCGACCCTGAAGAGCAGGAAGAGATGGAAGGAGAATATGCCGGAACGGTCGCTGCCCGGGAAGCGGCGGCGGACGAATCGCCGTACTACGGGATCATGTACGCGACGATCCTCGATATCAACGGCAGCGGTAATGACTCTTCGACGGTGTATTCCTTCAAGGATAAAAGCGATCCCGACAACGCCTGGTCGGTGACGGGGCTGGAAGTCGGCGATATCGAGACCGAGCTGAAAGCCGGGCTGGACGTCGTCATCCTCTTTCACGGGGATATGCTGAGGGACAGTGAAAATGTCCAGTTCCTCGCGATCCTCGAAGACGGGGAGTACGAGCTGAAGCGGGTCGCGGGCGTGACGACCTCGAACATGATGAGCACCTTTACCCTAGAGACCGCCTCAGGTAATGAGATCCAGATGATCAAGGATAACTGCAGGATCGACAGCGGGGCTCTTACAAGGGACAGCGGCGAACCGGTCACCGTGTATTACGCGGACGGGGGAGAGCACGGCTGCTATCCTTTACGGGTATATAAGGGAGAATGATCTCCTTTTGATTGTTTTTGCCAATGACTGAAAGACTGAAAATACGTTTAAAAAAACTGAAACTGATCTGTCTCGGGATCGTGACCCTGGCAGCTGTAACGCTGGGAGATATGCCTGCCAAAGCGGCCGGCACCTGGGTTGCGCCGGAGGGTACGGTCAATGCCGGCGCGGCGATCGTCATGGACGCCGACACGGAAACCGTGCTCTGGGGCTCCAACATTTACGAGCTCTGCTACCCGGCGTCGATCACGAAGATCATGACAGGACTCCTGGTCCTTGAAAACTGCGAAGACCTGGATGAAATCGTCGAGATCACCGCGGATTCCGTCTACGGACTGGAATCGGGCGCGGTGACGGCGGGGCTTTCCGTAGGCGATAAGGTCAGCGTCCGCGATCTTCTGTACGCGACGCTCTACCGTTCCGCTGCGGACTCCTCCAACGCGCTGGCGCTCCATGTCGCGGGAAGCATCAAAGACTTCGCGGCAATGATGACGAAACGGGCGGCGGAGCTGGGCTGTACCTCGACGGTATTTAAAAACCCCAGCGGACTGACGGATGAGGAACACGTAACGACGGCCTACGACCTCGCGCTGATCGGAAAAGCCTGCTTTGACAATCCTCAGTTTATGGAGATCGAGGCCGGTGAAGACTGGAAGATGGGTCCGACAGAAAAATATCCGGGCGGCCTGACCGTCTCAGTCGGCCATAAGATGGTCAAAAGCGGGACCAAGTATACGGACGGGCGCGTCGTGGGCGGCAAGACCGGATTTATCACCGCGAGCGGAAACACGCTGATCACCTTTGCGGAAGATAACGGAAGACGCCTGATCGTCGTGGTCCTCAAGGATAAGAACCCGGAGCATTACGAAGACACTGCGCTCTTGATGAACTTCGGTTTTGACCAGTTCGAAAATGTCGAGCTTCCGGATCCTGTCGCGGCATACGATGTGGAAGAACGCCTGAAGACGGACAAGATCGTGACCTGGGCAGACAGCCACATCGAGGCGGAGGGACCGGCGGTGGTCACGCTTCCGAAGGGCGCGGATCCTGCGGACGTCTCCGTAAGTTTTGATTATAACTGTGGTGCTGACGCGCCGGAACTCGCGGTCGCAAGACTTTCGTTCCGGTACGCGGACGTGAAAAACGGCAGCGTCTGGATCCTCGATGACCGTGAGTCGGAACTGGAGCTTTCCTCGTTTACGGGAGAGGAAGAAGGCGGCGCAGGAAACGGGCACGGAAGCTTTAAGATGCCCTTTACCGCGCAGCAGGCGCTGATCGGCTCCGGTGTCATGATCGTCATCCTCATCCTCTTCACGCTGTTCATGCGCCACCGCAGGAAGGTGCGCCGCGAGCAGGAACGCCGCGAGCGCTTCCGTGAACGGCATTTAAAGCGACTCGAAGAGATGAACCTGACGGAAGAAAGCTTCCACGAGATGGTGGAAGAGTACAAGCACCGGAAGGATCCGGGTGTGAGGGAAGCAGCCCCCGCGGCAGATAAACCTGAGACCCGGCAGCAAAAAGGCGCTTCAGCGTCTGACGCGGAAGCTTCCGGTCCTGGGGCAGCAGATACTGCGGATACAGCGGAAGGCAGCGCCCCTGCAGATGCGGCGGATAACGGCAGTGCAGGGCATCCCGGGGAAGGCGGTCCCGCCGATGAATGAGAAGCTTAAAAAGCTGCTGAACTATGAGACGATTTCCTATGTCATCGTCGGGTTTATGACGACGGCAGTGGATTATGTCGTATTCATCCTGGTAAATGAACTGCTGAAGCAAAAGGGACTTTTAGTCTCGGACGCGGCAGTCACGGCAACGGCGGTATCCTGGGCGGCAGCGGTGCTGTTTGCCTATGTGGCCAATAAGCTGGCGGTATTCCGGAACTATGATTTCCGTCTTTCCAACATCCTTCGGGAGGCGGCGTCATTTTTCGCGGCAAGAGTGATCAGCGGCCTCATCACCCTCGGGATGATGTGGCTGATGACCGGCCCGTTCGGCTGGAACGAATATGTAGCAAAGATCCTTACTTCCGTGTTTAACCTGGTCTTTAATTATGTGGCGAGCAAAGTTTTCATTTTCAAAAACCGGTAGTACGGTACTGGCAGCATTTACAGTGCCGGTGATCATCATGCTGGTCATCATGGCCTTTTCGGGCGTCTGGCCGCTTGGGACGAACTGTATCCTGCATACGGACATGTACCATCAGTACGCGCCGTTTTTCGCAGAGCTTCGGGAAAAGCTCCGGCATGGCGGATCCCTCTTTTTTACCTGGAACTTAGGCCTCGGCATCAATTTTATTGCGATCATGGCCTATTACCTGGCGAATCCCTTAAACTGGCTGGTCGTACTGGCCCCCGAGGGCATGGTCATCGAGTTTATGACGATCCTGATCGTGATCAGGACCGGTCTTTGCGGCGCGTCGATGGCGTATTATCTGATGAGCCATTCGAAGGAAAACGGCTTCGGCGCCTTTATGTGCGGCCTGCTTTACGCTTTGAGCGGCTATACCTGCGCCTACTACTGGAATCTGATGTGGTTTGACTCGATCGCGCTGTTTCCGATCATTATTTTAGGCCTCGAGAAGCTGATCCGCGGCGAAGGCGGACTGCTTTACGGTGCTTCCCTCGGACTTGCGATCTTTTCAAACTACTATATCTCGATCCCGATCTGCATGTTCCTCGTCATCTATTTCTTCGCGTACTCCGTCATCGAAGCGCCGGAGGACTGGAGGGAGTTTGTGGTGCGGGGAATGCGTTTCGCGGTCTGGAGCCTGATCGCGGGCGGTCTTTCCATGGTGCTGCTCTTGCCCGAGATCTATACGCTTGCGACGACAGCATCCGCGGACAATACCTTCCCGAAGGTCTTTTCCGAGTACTTTTCGATCATCCGCATGCTGGCAAGGCATATGTGCGGAGTGACGACGGAGCAGGGTCTCGATCACTGGCCCAACATCTACTGCGGCGGCGCGGTATACCTGCTTTTTGTCCTCTATATCGGGAACAAAAAGATCAGTATCCGGGAAAAGGCGGTCTATGTGGCGATGTGCCTGTTTTTCCTGGCGGGATTTTCCATCAACGTCCTGAACTATATCTGGCACGGCTTCCATTATCCGAACTCGCTGCCGGCAAGGCAGTCGTTCATCTATGTGTTCCTGGTGCTTGTAATGTGCTTCCGCGCCTTTATGGAGCGGCACGCGATCCGCAGGAGCAACATCACCGCGGGTCTCGGCATCTCGATCGCTTTCATCCTCCTGGCGCAGGAGGTCATCGATGACAAGGATTTCCACTTCCTCGTGTTTTACGGGGCGCTGCTTCTGACGGCGGTCTATGCGGGGATCATGCACCTGTACCTTGCGAAGAAACTGACGCCGAAGCAGGCGGCGGTCACGGCATTTTTCATCCTGGCGGCGGAGCTTTCCGTAAACACGGCCTATACCTCCCTTTCGACGACGTCCCGGACGGCCTATACGAAGGGCAATGAAGGCATGAAGGAGCTTCTCGCGGGGATCGAAGATACGGATTTTTACCGCGTGGAGCGCAAGAACCGCAAGACCAAGGATGACGGCGCGTGGCTTAACTTCCATGCGGTCTCGATCTTCAGTTCCATGGCCAATGCCGACTGTACGGAACTTTTTAAGCGGCTCGGATGCGAGGCTTCGACCAACGCCTACTCCATCACAGGATCGACGCCGCTCGTCGATATGCTGATGGGCGTACGATACGCGGTCTACAATTCCGAACAAGACGACGCGGAGAATATGGGGCAGACGCTGATCGGCAAGGCGGAGGACGCGTTCCTGTACCGCAATGACTTCGCGCTTCCGCTCGGTTTCATGAGCCCTGCGGGTATGACGGACTCGTGGATGCTGGAGCTCGACGACCCGACGCTTGTACAGAACTCCCTTTGCGACCAGCTAAAGACTGGCCAGGTGCTCGTGCCTGTGCCGCAGCCCGGCAGCAGCGCGGACGGAAGCTACGCCGTGACGCTCCCGGAGGACGGAGAGTATTACGCCTTTTCGAACAGCTCGAAGATCGAAGAGATCACGATCAACTGGCCTTCGAAAAAGAAGACCTTTGACAACCTCGACAGAAAGTATCTGATGGAACTCGGTTACTGTCACGAGGGAGACCTCATCCGCTTTACCTCGGAGGATACGGATAAGTCGCTTCCGATCTCGGTCTACCGCTTCGACTATGAGGCACTCCGGGAGGCCTATGATGTCCTCGCGCAGTATCCGCTGGAGATCTCCGAGTATCAGGACGGATACATCCACGGAACGATCAACGTTGACACTGCGGCGCTGGGCTACCGGTCGAACCGCGGTATGATCTATCTGAGCATTCCATACGACGAAGGATGGAAAGTTCAGGTTGACGGCGAAGACGTTATGATATATAAAGGACTTAATGCCTTTCTGAGTTTCTACTTAAGCAGCGGGAAGCATGAGATCACGATGCGTTACGTGCCGAGAGGATTTAAGGCCGGCGCGGTGATGTCCGCGATCAGCCTCGCGCTGATGATCCTGATCGCCTTCCTTGAGCGGGAGAAGAAACCGAAACACGTAAGTGAACAGACCGAAACGGCAGCAGAAGAAGGAGAAGAAACATGACATTATTAGAGCAGTGGAGAAACAAAGCATACGGAGATGTTCTGGACGCGAAGTCCAGAGAGGCGCTCTGGACGAGATATTTCGGAATAGAGAAGGGGATCTATGAGAAGATCCTGAAGGATCCGTCAAAGGTCTATGAGGGTTCTGTCAAGGCCCTTGCCGAGGAGTTCGGCACGGATATCGAGATCATGACCGGTTTCCTGGATGGCATCAACGAGTCCCTGAAGGGATATGAGAACCCGATTGAGACCATGGACGAAGATACCACGGTCAAGATCGAGATCGATCCGGAGAAGCTTTATTACAACATGGTCGGCGCGAAGGCTGACTGGCTCTACGGCCTGGAGGAGTGGAACGATATCCTCACCGAGGAGAGACGCCAGGAGCTCTACAAGGAGAACAAGGCTTCCGGTACCGTACGCCGTGAAGGCAAGAAGATCTACCCCAATGATCCCTGCCCCTGCGGAAGCGGCAAGAAGTACAAGAAGTGCCACGGCAGAAACGCGTAAGCAGCGCGGCATTGACAAAAAAACAATAAGCCACTGGCAGCATTGACAGAAAGCATACGCTCCTGCAGGCATTGACAGGACAAGAAAGGACCGGCCTTAAAAGCCGGTCCCTTTATATCTCAATATGTTTGCTTCCTTGTTGTATTGCTAATCCTGGGAAGAAATCTGACAATCAAGATATCATATCAAAGCTTGGTCACGTTCGCTGCCTGGGTCTTGCCGTTCTCGCCGGTGACAACATCAAACTCTACTTCCTGACCTTCGTCAAGTGTGCGGAATCCTTCCATGTTCAGAGCGGAGTAATGTACAAAAACATCCGTTCCGTCAGCAGTTGATATAAAACCATAACCTTTCTGGTTATTGAACCATTTCACAGTACCCTTCATTTTTTCCTCCTAGAATCATTTAGCTAAGCCGATCGTCAATACCAGCCAAAAACATATTAACGCTCTTTTTAAGGAAAGTCAATGATATCAGTTCTTAAAAAAACTCAACCTGGCAATAATTTAACAAAATGAAATGGATGGATAATTTTTCGGGAGCGATACGGCAGGGAAGTCTGCGGACAGCCGTAGGATATCGGAAGATTCTATGGTATAATGATGCAAATGCGGGCTTATCCGCAAAAGGAGGCTAATGGAACGGGAGCAGAATCAACAGCATACATCCAGGATCGTTTTCCTCGCGCTTTCGGTGGCGCTCGGTCTTGCGCTTTCCTATGTGGAGGCCCTGATCCCGATCTCCTTAGGCGTGCCGGGGGCGAAGCCCGGACTTCCGAACATCGTGACGGTGACGCTTCTTTACGCGCTCGGACCCGCGGAGGCCGCGCTGGTATCCATCATGCGCATCGTCTTAAGCGGCTTTATGTTCGGAAACCTCTTTGCGATTCTTTATTCCATGGCGGGGTTCATCTGCAGTTTTCTGACGATGCTGGCGCTGAAAAAGAGCGGACGATTCGGCATGACGGGCGTGAGCACGGCGGGCGGCGTCATGCATAACGTGGGACAGCTTGCCGTGGCGGCGCTTCTTACGGACGGGTCCGTTTTTGCCTATCTTCCGGTGCTTGTCATCGCGGGAACGCTCGCGGGCATCGTGGTCGGCGTGGCAGGCGCCATCATCAGCCGGAGGATCACGGTATTAATACGTCGATTTCGCCTATAGCATTCACAGGCGCAATGTGGTAAAATAGATTAGTTTGGTATATAAGCTTTCGGAAAATGGACGAAACAAGAAAGTTGGCTTTCTTGTTTCAGGACATTTGACGAAGGGCGCAGCTTATACATAATTGCTCTAATTGCATTGGTTTGTAATCATTCGGCATCGATAGAAAAGGCAGGACGACAAGCATGCGGACAGGATTTGACAACGACAAGTACCTGAAGATTCAATCGGAACATATCAAGGAACGGATCAGCCACTTCGAGGGTAAGCTCTATCTTGAGTTCGGCGGCAAGCTTTTTGACGACTACCACGCTTCCAGAGTCCTTCCCGGATTTCAGCCGGACTCCAAGCTAAAGATGCTTTTGCAGCTGAAGGATGAGGCGGAGGTCGTGATCGCGATCTGCGCCGAGGATATCGAGAGAAATAAAAAGCGCGGCGATCTGGAGATCGGTTACGACGAGGACGTGCTCCGGCTCATCAAGAGCTACCGGGATACGGGCCTTACTGTCAGCTCCGTCGTCATTACCCGCTATACGCCGACCATGGCGGTCGAGCAGATCATGCAGCGGATCAAGCGCAAGAAGATCAAGGTCTACAAGCACTACACGATCGAGGGCTATCCGAACAACATCCCGCTCATCATGAGCAAGGACGGCTACGGCAAGAACGAGTACATCGAGACCTCGAGACCGCTCGTTATCGTTACCGCCCCGGGACCGGGCAGTGGCAAGATGGCAACCTGCTTAAGCCAGCTGTACCAGGATTCCGTGAAGGGCATCAAGTCCGGCTACGCGAAGTTCGAGACCTTCCCGGTCTGGAACCTGCCCTTAAAGCATCCCGTCAACCTCGCTTACGAGGCCGCGACGGCAGACCTGAACGATGTCAACATGATCGACCCTTTCCATCTCGCGGCTTATAACGAGACGACGGTCAACTATAACCGTGACGTGGAGATCTTCCCGGTGCTGACGGCGATCTTCGAGAACATCTACGGTGAGAGCCCCTACAAGTCTCCGACGGATATGGGCGTCAACATGGTCGGCTACTGTATCACCGATGACGAAGCCTGCCAGGAAGCCTCCAAGCAGGAGATCATCCGCCGCTATTTCAAGGCCTGCGACGCCATCATGCGCGAGACCGGCGGCGAAAAGGAAAAGTATAAGATCGAGCTTCTCATGAAGCAGGCAGGCATTGACCCCGAGTACCGCTCCGTGGTAGGCGCCGCGCGTGAAAGAGCGGAAAAGGACAAGACCCCCGCGACGGCGATCCTGCTTGACGACGGAAGGATGATCACCGGCGGATCGACCAAACTTTTGGGCCCGTCGGCAGCAGCGCTTTTGAACGCGCTGAAGACCCTGGCGGAGATCCCGCATAACGTGCATGTTATCGCGCCTTCCGCGATCGAGCCGATCCAGAAACTCAAGATCGACTACCTCGGTTCCCGCAATCCGGCGCTGCATCTGGACGAGACCCTGATTGCGCTCAGCGTCAGCGCGGCGACGGACGAAAACGCAAGACGCGCCATGGAGCAGCTTCCGAAGCTCCGGACCTGCGCGGTGCATTCTTCCGTGCTGCTGGCGCATGTGGATGAGAAGACATTTTCCAAGCTTCATATGGATCTGACCAGCGAACCGGTCTTTGAGGACAAAGAGAAGATCGTAGCCGCGGTCAATAAAAACAAAGGACAGAAATGAATCAGGACCATAACAAAAACCGAAGAGGCGGAAACGCCGGTCCCGGCGGTTCCGGACTCGGACAGAATCTCATCATTCTGATCATCGTGGCGTCGGTCGCACTGTTCGTCATGAATTACGGCCGTTCGATGATCCGCCAGCGGTCCGAAGTCGAGGTCTCCTACGACGCCTTCTACAAGATGGTGGAGGACGGCCAGGTCGATACCGTGACGATCGATGACGAGATCATTACGATCGTTCCGAAGACGGATTCCAAGGATTACTCCCCGCTGCTGCACTACTATACGGTGGCGATGGAGGACCCCGGGCGCACGGAGATGCTCCTGGAGCACGGCGTGACCAGCTTCCAGGAAAAGCCCGACAGGACCGGATATATCTGGGATATCATCATCGGCGTGGTGCTTCCCTTTGCGGCAATCATCCTCTTCATGCATTTCATGAGCAGACGGATGGGCGGCAGCGGCGGCATCATGGGTGTCGGCAAGTCCAACGCCAAGATCTACCTGCAGAAGGATACGGGCGTCAACTTTGAGGACGTCGCAGGCGAAGACGAGGCGAAGGAGTCGCTCGTAGAGATCGTCGACTTCCTCCACCATCCCGCCAAGTACCGCAAGATCGGCGCGAAGCTCCCGAAG
>JAFTBX010000133.1 GCA_017455005.1 Lachnospiraceae bacterium
AACGCAACTAGCTCAATCTATGAAAAAACAAATGATCCGTGCATGAAACCGCCGAAGATACTGAAAGACATGGTCGAAGCGGGCATGCTGGGACGTAAGACCGGTAAAGGCTTTTACGATTATTCAGATAACAAATAAATCCTAATAACCCCTCTCCGAAGGCCCGGCTGGAATTATTTCAGTCGGGTTTTTGGGATGAAGCAGATGGGAGATGGTTTTTATTCCAACAGAGATTATCAAAGATATATACGCAATTGACATTCCGCTTGTGGGAAGTCCTCTTAAAAATCTAAACAGTTATCTGATAAAGGGCGGCAGTCGCAATCTTCTGATTGATACAGGATTCAGGACAAAGGAATGCAAGGAAGCGATGATGAGCCAACTTGAAGAACTGCAAGTATCTCTTTCCGATACAGATATTTTTCTTACACATTTTCACTCAGATCATACAGGCCTCTCGACAGACCTGATTCAGCCTGGTTCAAAGCTGATGATAAGTGCAAAGGATGCAAATATGCTTGGAATTTATGGGAGAACTCTTCGATGGAAAGAGCGAAACGAAAGATTTCTCAAAGATGGATTTCCTCCCGACTTGATGGAAGAGACATGGAAGCAAAACCCTGCACGTTCAGCTGTTGCGGAACCTTATGGAGATTATGTCAGACTGTATGAGGGAGACGTAATGAAGTATGGCGACTATGTTCTCAAATGTATTGACACCGCCGGCCATACACCTGGTCACATGTGTTTATACCATGAAGAGAGTGGAACTATTTTTCTTGGGGATCATATCCTGTTTGACATTACTCCTAATATTGTCTGGTGGGGCGAAATGGAAGATGCCTTAGGAACATACTTGTCAAACCTTGATAAATTAACTGCCCTGGACATTACTGTTCCGCTGCCTGGTCACAGACATTGGGCTGGAATTTCTGTATATGAAAGGATTCAACAGCTCAAAAGGCATCATACAAGACGTTTAGAGGAAATCTGTGAAATATTGTCAGTATTCCCTGGGCTGAATGCCTATGAAATCGCAGGTGATGTAAGCTGGAAGATACGAGCAAAAAATTGGGAAGCATTTCCGGTTTCACAGAAATGGTTTGCGGTTGGTGAAGTGATGGCACATTTAGATCATCTGATTAGTGGTGGATTTGTCCGCAGACTTGAAAATGAAACCGGGAAATATCTTTATTATTTGAATTGAACGGCAACTGCAGTGATTATCGTTTGAACGGATATGCTTAGTTTGATGGCCAGCTGTTTATGTTGTCAGTAATGAAAGGAAAGCGATGATTATCGAAAAGTTTGTTGTTGGCCCGATAGAGACAAATTGCTATGTGGTTTCTGATGAAGCAAGCAGAGAATGTGCTGTAATCGATCCAGGTGCAGAACCGGAGAGGATATTACGATACTTGAAAGATCTGGCATTAAAATGTAGATATATTTTTATAACACACGGGCACAGAGATCATACTGATGGCTCAGTGGAAATCTGTGAGACCACAGGAGCACCAATTTGTATTCACAAGAAGGACGTTGGAGATGTGGTCGTCTCAAGGCATGGCAATTTTCAACCACCTGAAGGAACGGTCTACTATAAAGAAGGCGATGTATTTCAGGTCGGCTCCTTAGAGTTTCAAATCATTGAGACCCCTGGGCATAGTCCCGGAGGGGTAACAATTCTTTGCGGGGATAGTATGTTCTGCGGAGACACCTTATTTCGTAACAGTTGTGGTACGGTGAAAGCACCTGGTGCTAATTTCCGTACTGAACTCAAATCGTTAAAAAAACTTGCATGTATAGAAGGAGACTATAAAGTTTATCCCGGACATCACGGAGAAACAACTCTGGAGCGTGAACGTAATTATAATATGTATATGATTGAAGCGATGGACACTTTATTCTGACTGGCAAAGGCGGTAGACTTGCCTTTTTGATAAAATAATTGGAGGGAGAATCCATGGAATTGATGGATGTGATCAAAAGAAGGAGAAGCATACGGAATTATGACCCGGGAAACATTCCAAAGGAAAAGCTTGATCGGGTACTAATGGCGGGATTGTTATCGCCAAGTGGCAGGAATATCAAACCATGGGAGTTTATTGTTGTTGAAGACCGTTCAGCACTGGCAAATCTGGCCGAGGCACGAACAGGAAATGCCGATATGTTGAAGCAGGCATCTTGTGCAATCGTAGTCGTAGGCAAT
Source organism: Lachnospiraceae bacterium (assembly GCA_017455005.1). Lineage (GTDB taxonomy): Bacteria > Bacillota > Clostridia > Lachnospirales > Lachnospiraceae > Avilachnospira. The sequence continues at coordinate 2,210 of JAFTBX010000133.1, forward strand.
CAAGAATTGACGGACACATGGGTGGAAGATTGCTCGCTTGCCATGCTGAATATGCACATGATGGCTGATTACCTCGGATTGGGAAGTTGTTGGATCCAGTGTCGTATGAGATATGCGAAAGACGGCAGAACTTCTGAGGAGTATATACGTGAAATGTTAAAAATCCCAGAAAACTACAGACTGGAAGCAATTCTTTCTTTGGGACTGATTTCTTCACATCCAAGACCTCATACTGAAGCACATGCAAGAGTTGACAAAATACATCGGGAAACTTTTTGAATTATGGACAAAATGCTGCCGGAGCCGTGTTGTACGACTTTCGGCAGCGTTTGCTGTCTAAAGTATTTATTCGCTTATTCCCGCATCGCCCGGATATCCTCGACGGTGAGCCCCTCGCGGAACCACTCGATGAGGTTGTCGGTGACGCTGGTGCGGTTCTTTCTCGGGGGCAGGTCTTCGCGCTTCAGCCAGACGAGCTCGGAGAGTTCATCCTTCTGGATCCTTAAGGGCTGCGTGCTGTCAGCCTCCGCGTAAAAGCCTGCGATGGAAGTGGCGGAAAAAGGCCAGGGCTGGCTCGCCACATAGCGGATGCGCTTTAACTCGAGTCCGGTTTCCTCGCGGATCTCCCTGCGCACGGTGTCCTCGTAGCTTTCCCCGATCTCCACGTATCCTGCCAGCAGGACATAGTTCGTGTTGCCGGGATTGAAATGCTTCCGGTTGTACTTTGCGACCAGCATCCTGTCACCGTCGGTGACGGCCGTGATGATGATCGGGCTGATCCTCGGGAAAGTGACCGATCCGCAGGACGGGCATCTGAGCGCCCTCTGGGAGTCTGCGTGGATAGTAGGCGTGCCGCAGCGCCCGCAGTAGCGGTTGGACTCATACCATCCGGCGAGGTGGGAAGCGACGACGGCAGCAAAAGAAAGATGCGCCGGTTCGACGCCGCGCACGGCAAGCGGGCCCTGCCACTGATACCCGTCTCTTTCTTCGACCCGACGGTTCAGAAGATAGAAGGGCGTCTCATCGATCTTAAATAAAAAGCGGAGCTCGGAACGAGCAAACTGCCATAGAGACTCTGCCTCCGATACGGTCGGAAGCTGAAGGAACGGACCGGCATCGCCGTCTGTGATGCGGCAAAGAAGCTTCTGACCGTGCGCCGCGATGACATACGCATCGTCCGCAGGCGGAAGATCCATGTATTCGTTATGGTATACGTGTGGGTAAATATCCTGAATCATGCTGCAATTATATCATGCGTGACCCTGTTTTCAAATAAAAAATGCGAACCGCACCTCGCCATATTAAGAAAGTATCCTTTTACGTTAAAAATCATGGTATAATTCAATCCGTGCAAGACAATAACTTTCAAGGAAAGTGATGAGAAGAGGATATGGCTGAAACGACCCGGAAGATACTATGCTACGGCGATTCCAACACCTACGGATACGACCCGAGGTGTTTTCTAGGCGACCGCTATCCGGAGGAGCGGATCTGGACGACGCTTCTGGAAAGGTCGCTGAACGGGCGGCTTTCACAGGCCGTCCCTTCTGATGCGTCTGCCAATGCCGGCTGCCCGCGCATAGAAGTGATCAACCGCGGTACGAACGGCCGGAAGATCCCGACCGGCGGATGGGGATACCGCTATGTGGAAAGCATCCTCGAAGGGCTTACGGCGGAAGACTGGCTCGTCATCATGCTTGGCTCCAACGATATCCTGATGACGGATGACCCCGAAGCGGAAGGACCGGTCGAGAAGATGGACGCGCTCTTAAAGTGGCTTTCAGAGCGGGAGAACTGCCCGCGGATCCTGCTGATCGCGCCGGCATACCCTGATCCTGACGGCCTTGGCGGCGGAAGCAGGGCGGTGCGTTATGTCGCCGCGAGTATAAAGATGAATCAGGGCTACCGGAGGCTTGCGGAGCGCTACGGCATCGCGTTTTCGGACGCGGCATCCTGGGGGATCGAAACTGCTTTCGATGGGGTGCATTATACGGAAGAAGGCCATGCGGTCTTCGCAAGGCATATGGAAGAATTGTTTCAGGACATCCTGCAGATCAAATGACAGAGGGAATCAGTGATGAATCAGAAAATCAGCAAAACGCCTGACTTAAGCCTCGGACCGGTCCCGACGATGATCATGACGCTGGGTACGGGAGAAGAGGAGAACATGATCGCGGTCGCATGGACCGGCATCGTCAATAATGATCCGCCCATGATCTATGTATCCGTCAACCCGTCCCGGTTCAGCTATCCGGTCCTGAAGAAAACAGGAGAGTTTGTTTTGAATGCGGTAAGCCCCGCCCTGCTGCAGGATGTGGACTTTACCGGCTCCGTGAGCGGCAGGGATATCGATAAATGGGAAGCGACGGGACTCACGAAAGAGCCTGCAAAAAAGCTCGCGTGCTGTGGCATATGGGAGTCTCCGGTGCAGTATGAATGCAAGGTGACCGAGGTGATCAAGCTTCCTTCCCATGTCATGTTCCTGGCAGAGATCGTGAACGTCAATATTGACCCCGGACTCATCGACGGGCGCGGCGATTTCCATCCGGAGCATGCCGGACTGGTCGCGTATATGAACGGAAGATATGTTGAGACTGCAACGGAGCCCGTCTGTGACACCGGCTATACTTTAAACGGACAGCTTCCGTATGAGAGCAAGATCGAAGCCGTGCAGATCTATGAGATGGGCCTTCCGGAGCAGATCTGCCGCAAGCTCTATGAGGCACGCCTTTATAACATCGGCGATCTCAGGAACGTTACGAAAGAGTACCTTCTGTCGCTGCCCGGCTTCGGAAAGAAGACCGTTGACGCCATCATTGAGGCGATGGCGGAGTATGGAACGGCGCCGGCAGAGGATATGAGCGTGCCGGCGCCGTAAAGAGATCCGTATATCGTTATAATCGCCTGATCGGTCCGTTAAAAAAGGACGCGGACGGTGGTGCCCTGTCCGGGCTCACTCGTAAGAGAGATCTTCGCGTCGTGGATCTCGGCGATATGTTTTACAATAGCAAGGCCAAGGCCGGTTCCGCCAGTTTCGCGGGACCGGCTTTTATCGACTCTGTAAAACCGCTCGAAGACCTTTTCTTGCTGGTCTTTGGGAATGCCGATGCCGGTATCCGAGACGGTAAGCTCGGGATGGCCGTCCTGCTCGCCGACGAATACCTCGATGCTGCCGTTTTCACGGTTATACCGGATCGCGTTCTGAATGAGGTTTTCGATCAGCTCCTTGATGAGATCCCGGTCACCCGTGACGACAGCAGAACTTCCCGCGCAGCTGAGGTGAAGGTTTCTGCTCTGCGCGCTGACGGAAAGGTTGCGGCAGCATTCGGATGCAAGCTCATAAAGATCGGTCGGGACGAACTTTCGGGGAAGCTCGTGGTGGTCAAGCTCCGAAAGCCGGATAACGTCGTTGATCAGTGCCAGCAGACGGTCGGAGTTGTGACGGATCTTGGCTGCGATGTCCTTTGTCTGAGACGCGTCCACCATGCCGGTTTCCAGAAGCTCTGCATAGCCGGAGACCGCGGTCAGCGGCGTTTTCAGTTCGTGCGAGATGCCGGCGGTAAAGTCCTGCCGCGCGGAGGCTGCGTCGAGGATCTTTTCATGCTGGCTGCGGATCTTGTCGGCAAAGGGCTGGAGCTCTGTATAGACCGGTTCACCGATCCTACCGTCCAGATTTTCCGCCATGGAGTTTAACGGCTTCAGGAGCTGTTCTGTCAGGAAACGGCTCATGATCAGGCATGCTGCGAGTAAAATGACTGCAATGCCGATGATCGCCGGGAGCGCCCGGAGAAAGGCACTGGTGATGGAACTGGCACGGACGGCAGTGCGCAGAACGGTGCCGTCCTTTAAAAGCAGGGCATGGTAAAAGGTATCCAGGCCGAAGGTGTCCGAACGGCGGACGCTGGAGCCGGAGCCGTTTGACAGCGCTTCGGTGATCTCAGGCCGGTCCTGGTGGTTCGGAAGGCCGCTTGCGTCGGTATCATTGTCATAAAGGACGGTACCGTCGGCAGAGACCCAGGTGATGCGGTGATCCTCGGAACGCAGTTCTTCCAGCGCGGGGCTTTCGGCAAAATCATGGATGTCCTGTTTCGCGGCATACGCGGTCTGAAAGACGCCGGTGTCGCAAAGCAGCTGGGTATAGTTTTGCAGGTCCCGCTGGACCTGCGTCCGGAAGAGACTGTAATTGATCAGGGTAATGCTGAACGCGGGGGCAATGATGGAAATCAGGGCAAAAAGCGCCAGCGTGAGGTTGATTTTCTGCTTCATAGGATCTTTCCCTTAAGGGTTTGCTGAAATGGGAGAGGAGGCATTATCAGGATACTGCCTGCATCAGACGCCAGGCGCGGCATCGGAGATCACATATCCTACGTTCCTGACGGTTCCGATCAGCTTTCCCTGATCGCCCAGTTTCTGGCGAAGCGTCTTGATGTGCATATCCACGGTCCGGCTTTCGCCTTCATAATCCGTTCCCCAGACGGAGCGCATGATGGCTTCCCGGGAGAGGACGACCTGTGGGTTGGACATCAGATACCGCAGCAGTTCGAACTCTTTAAACGTGAGCTCGACCGGTGCGCTGCCGGCAGTGACAGTGTAACGGTCCTGGTCGAGACTGATCCCACCCACGGTAAGCAGTCTGGATGCGGTGTCTTCTGTCCGGCGGAGCAGTGCCCGGACCCTGGACAGAAGTTCCATGACGGAAAAAGGCTTTTTAATGTAGTCATCCGCACCGCTGTCGAGGCCTTTGACGAGATCGAGTTCCGCGGTCTTGGCGGTGACCATGATCACGGGGATCTTGTGCGTTACGGGATTTGCCCTGAGTTTGCGGATGATCTCATAGCCGTTTTCATCCGGCAGCATGATATCCAGCAGCACGAGGTCGGGAAGGATCTCTTCTGTCTGAGTGAAGAAAGAGGCGGCACGCTCAAAGGCGGCCACCTGGTAATTACTGTTTTTGAGGGCGATCGTTTCGATCTCCCGGATACTGGGATCATCTTCCACAATATAGATCAGTGCCATAAATCATCCTTTCGGGGTGCTGCATCCGGCAATATGCCGGATGTGGTTCTTACGTCATGCTCCGGGCTTTCGCGATGCCTGAAAGAGCGTAGGCGACATTGATCGCATGGTCGGAGCAGCGCTCCAGATCCGTGGTCATGTCATTGAAAATGACGCCGCTCACGGGGTTGCACCGTTCTTCCATGAGACGCTCGATGTGTGCGTTCACGATCTCTGTCTGGAGGTCATCAACGTTCTGTTCGAGAAGGTCTGCCTCCGGAAGCGACTTGAAATCGTCTGTTTCGAAAATATGCAGTGCGAAGTCAATGGATTTTAAGGCTGCTTCAGAAAGCGCTTTCAGGTCATGGATCGCCACGTCGGACATGGTGGCTTTCCGGAGCTTGCACTCCTGTTCGTACTCGGCGATATTTTCCGCGTAATCCGAGATGCGCTCAAGGTCGGACGCCACAAGCATCAGCTGGGAGAGACGGTTGACGTCTCTGGGCGTGTAATCCATGGAACGGAATTCAATCAGCTTTTCCTGGATCCGGTCGGTCAGGATGTCAACGGTATCCTCCGCCTCCAGGACCTGCTCGGCAAGCCTGTCGTCCTGCTCAAAAAAGCTTCGGATGGCGTCCTTTAGGCTGTCCCGCGCGATCTTGCCCATGCGGACAAGTTCAAGTCTGGCCTGCTGGAGCGCAACGGAAGAGGGCAGCTCGCCCGTATTGACGAGGTAATGAAGTTTCCGCTCCTCCGCGGAACGGCTTTCTTCGGGAAGCAGCGGCAGGAGCTTTTCAGAGAGCCTGACGATGCCCCCCGCAAACGGGAACTCGATGAGAACGGCGAGGATCGCGAAAATGGTATGTGTGTTCGCGACCTGGTGGCCGATATCGCCGGGCGTAAGTCCCCTGATCAGATCCGTAAACGCAGGGAATACATTGATCAGTACGATCATGATCGCTGCGCGGATCAGGTTGAAGAGCAGGTTTAAAAGCGCAGTACGTTTGCCGTTCCGGTTGGTCGTGAGGGAGGCCAGCAGGTTGGGGGTGACGGAGCCGATGGCTGCACCGATCACAAGGTACACAACCATATCATAACCTATCATGCCCTGAACTGCAAATGTCTGGAAAATAACTACGGAAGAAGAGGAACTCTGAAGCAGTGAGGTGAACAGTACACCGAACACGAGCGCGACCGCGGGATTCTCCAGGGAGGAAAGGAAAGAGATGAACATCGGATCCTGCGAGAGCGGTACGATCGCGGTCTTGATCGTGGAAATGCCGAAAAACAGCATACCGAAGCCGAGGATGATGTGACCGATGTGCTTGACCGTGACATGCTTTACAAAGAGATAAAGCATGGCGCCGACAAAAAGGATGAACGGCGCGTAGGCTCCGAGGTTGAAAGCGGTGATCTGGGCCGTAACGGTCGTACCGATGTTGGCGCCCATGATGACGCCGATCGCCTGAGCGAGCGTCATCAGTCCGGAGTTGACGAATGAGATCACCATCATATCCGTGGCGGAGGAACTCTGGATCAGCAGTGTAACGGCGGTACCGACCAAAACTGCTACAAAACGGTTGGCGGTCGCGCGTTCCAGGATCGAACGGAGCTTGTCACCGGCGGCGTTCTTTAAGCCGGTACTCATGATACTCATGCCGTACAGGAACAGGCCGACGCCGCCGAGAAGTGTAAAGGATTCCAAAATAGTCATAAATTTCTCCTCAATGTTTCCGCGGATCCCCTGCCGGGATCTTCCGGAAATTTACGCGTGCATCATAGCATGCCTTTGTAAATGCTGAAGGGAGCGCTTGTAAAAAGTATGTAAAATCAGGCGTGGTACAGACAAAAAAACAAGCCTGCAGGGCTTTGCGGATACGATCCGGCATGGCAGATGGAAAGACCTGCAGGACTGCAATGACAGGCGATGGATTTTGTGGTAAGCTGATACTTAAGAGCCTGCGTATGGTCGTTTTTCCGGCGCAGGGAAGATCAAAAGCAGAAGATGGAGAGGACATTCATGAGCATAAAAAAGAAGGATCCGGACCGTTTCGATCCGGAAGTGATCAACCGGGAACTGCTTCAGTTTCTCGACGAAAGCCCGGTCAGCTTTTACGCTGTAAAAAACATGGCAGCGGAATTGGAAAAGGCGGGAGCCGGACGCCTTACTGAGACCGGCCGATGGCAGCTTGAGGCAGGGAAGATGTACTACGTGACGAGAAACGACTCCTCGCTGATCGCGTTCCGTGTCCCTGCCGGCAGTTTTTCGGACTCGGCGGCTCCGGTTTCGGGCAATGCTGCCGGTGCCAAAGATGCAGCGTGCGCCGACGGGAAAGACACGCCTGCCGGCTTTCAGATCGTCGCAAGCCACTGTGATTCACCGGCGTTTAAAATCAAGTCAAATGCGGAGATCACTGTCGAGAAGAGATATATCACGTTAAATGTCGAAAAGTACGGCGGCATGCTCTGCGAGCCCTGGTTCGACCGCCCGCTTTCGGTGGCGGGAAGAGTCATGATACGTACGAAGGAAGGCATAGAAACGAGGCTTGTCTGCATTGACAGGGATCTCATGATCATCCCGCACCTTGCGATCCACATGAACCGTGAAGCAAACGACGGTTATAAGATCAATGTACAGAAGGACATGCTGCCGCTTTTGGCAGAAAACGGCTCCGGTGAAAAGGCCGGCGGTACCGGAAGCTGCGGCGCTCCGGAAAAGGACGCTGCCGGCAGGTTCCTGCAGTTGATTGCGGCAGAAGCCGGCGTGCAGCCGGAGGATATCCTGGACACGGATCTCTTTTTATATAACAGGGCAAAGGGCACGGTTCTGGGCCTGAACGGAGAGTTTATCGCGAGCGGCAGGCTGGACGATCTTCAGTGCGCCTATGCTTCTTTAAGAGGTTTCCTTGCTGCGGAAGCTTCCTGCGGCATTGCGGTCCACTGCGTCTATGATAACGAAGAAGTCGGAAGCGGTACCAAGCAGGGCGCAGCGTCGACCTTCCTCTCGGATGTGCTGCACCGGATCAACGGGGCTCTCGGCGGGGATGAAGAGGATTATATCCGCAGGATACGGACCAGCTTCCTGGTCTCCGCGGATAACGCGCACGGCGTGCATCCGAACTATACGGAAAAGACGGATCCGACGAACCGGCCGTTCTTAAACGGCGGTATCGTCATCAAGTACAGCGCGAACCAGAAGTATACCACAGACGCGGTCTCTGGAGCCTTGTTCCGTGAAGTCTGCCGCAGGGCCGGCGTGCCGTGCCAGACCTTCCATAACCGCTCGGACATGCTGGGCGGTTCTACCCTCGGCAACATTTCCACCTCCCAGGTGGCGGTGAATTCCGTCGATATCGGCCTGGCACAGCTTGCCATGCATTCTTCTTATGAAACGGCAGGCGCTTATGATACGGCTTATCTCGCGGAAGCGCTGAAGACATTTTATTCATTGTCGGTCGAAGCGCGCGGGGACGGAAGCTTCCGGCTGCGTTAACATGAGTACTAACCGGCTGCACTAACCGGATGTAAGACATAAACTGTCGCTTTTACGGAGGACAGACCATGGCAAATGTGAACGACTATCTGGAGTGGCGGGGGGATCTGTCCCTGGGGGCGGATCCGTTTAACGACGTGGACAACATTATCCTGTCACAGCTGAGCTACACGGATTTTGACGGTATCGTGAAGGACCGGGCGGAAGAGGAAGATCTGCGGCTCGGCGCGGTTTCCGACATCTATTTTTCCATGCATACGGATCAGGAGATCCGGAGCCGCGTTTCCTTCACAAGGGACGCGCCCTTTCTGATGCGCAGGATGGCTTCGTCCAGGCGCTTTAAGAATATGCGGGTCACAAATTATGTCAACCTGATAAAGCAAAATGCCACCGTCCAGTTTTCCGCGGTCACCTTCCATCTGAGCGACGGCAGCATTTATGTGGCGTACCGGGGCACGGATACGACGATCGTCGGCTGGAAAGAGGACTTCTGCTTAAGCTACAGCGCGGAAACCGCCGGGCAAAAAAGCGCAGTGGAATACCTGAACATGATCGGGAAGGCCTGGCCGGATGTCCGCAAGATCCGGGTCGGCGGACATTCCAAGGGCGGCAATTTCGCCGTGTACGCGGCGGCATGCTGTGACCCTGAGGTGAAAAGGCGCATTATCAGCGTCTATTCCAACGACGCGCCCGGTTTCCTGGAGTCCGTGGTCAACTCTACGGCGTACGGGGAGATCCGCGACAGGATCAGAGGCATTATCCCGGAGGCGTCGGTCTTCGGAACGATGTTTGGCCACGGGTTCCGTCCCCTGATCGTCAAAAGTTCCGCGTCTAACATGTTCCTGCAGCATGACCTGATGAGCTGGAAGGTGATCGGCAATCATTTTGAGAAAGAAGAGCAGCGCAATGCCGGCAGCCTCATGTTTGAAAAGACCTTCCGCAACTGGCTTGCGGACATCAGCCCGGAAGCGCGGGAGGAGTTTGTGCAGTCTGTTTTCTCGATCTTTGAATCAACCGGCGCGCTGACATTTCCGGAGATCGCGGAGCAGGCGGTGCAGAACCTCGGCCGGATACGGGATGCGGTCCGTTCACTGCCCGGAGAGCAGCAGAGCAGTGCGCTTGATATCGTGAAGCGCTTTTTCCTGACGCAAAAAAGCGTCCGTCTCGAGGAACTGATCCGGCTGCTCCGGAAGGAACAGAAGAAGGTCGAACAGCAAAAACGCGAGCTCACGGCGGAAGAAGCGGAAATGAAGGAAGAAACAAACGAAGAAATGCAGGAAAAAGCGGAAATAGAAAAGGAGACGAAAGAAGAGACGGAAGATAAGATAAAACTTACGGAAACGGATTGACAAAACCGAATGATTGTTCGTATAATGAGTACTGACACGAATTTTAAATTCGCATCAGTACTCTTTTTGATACGCAATGAGGAAAATCGACGTACGCTGGCGTACGGAGATTTGACGAATGCGTACAATCCCGGAATGCGGCTTTAGGCCGCTTCCGGTGATTTGTCCGGCATCCGGGGAGCGGGGCGTTCTGCGACCCGGATGCCGGACACAGCGCGTGAGGCGCTTCCGGGGGAAGAACAGGTGTGCGTACGATCCTGCATATAGATATGAACAGCTGTTACGCCAACATTGAACTTTTGTACCGGCCGGACCTGCGAAACCGGCCTGTCGCGGTCGGCGGCGATCCTGAGCAGCGGCACGGGATCGTACTCGCGAAGAACCAGCTTGCAAAGCGTGCCGGCGTAAAGACCGCGATGGCACTGTGGGAGGCAAAGCGTGCCTGTCCGGACATTGTTTTCCTTCCGCCGGACTATCCAAAGTATTTATATTTCTCACGGGTCGCGGGCGAGATCTACGGTGAGTATACCGATTTAAGGGAACCGTTCGGGATCGACGAGTGCTGGGCGGATGTTTCGGACAGCACATCCGTCCGCGGAGACGGAGCGAAGATCGCCGAGGAGATCCGACGGCGCATCCGCACCGAGCTCGGGGTGACCGTGAGTGTCGGCGTCAGCTGGAACAAGATCTTTGCCAAGCTCGGCTCCGATTATAAGAAACCGGATGCAGTGACAGTGATCTCCCGGGAGAATTACCGCTCCCTCGTATGGCCGCTGCCGGCCTCAGATCTGCTTTATGTCGGCCCTGCCACGACCCGGAAGCTTCGCGGGATCGGGATCCGGACCATCGGAGAGCTTGCGGCGGCAGACCCGGCGCTCCTGACGAGGGTATTCGGCAAGATCGGTCTGATCCTGCATGTGTTCGCAAACGGGGAGGACCGGACGCCGGTCAATAACGAAGTATATGAGGTGCCGATCAAGAGTATCGGCAACAGCACGACCACGCCCCGGGATCTTCTGACGGACGAGGATGTCAGGATCACGCTGTTTATACTGGCGGAGTCCGTGGCGGGCCGGCTGAAGGATAACGGCTTCAAGGGACGGACGATCGGGATCTCTGTCCGTGACAGTGAACTGTGGGGATTTACGAGGCAGTGCAGGGCGGGACGGCCGACGGACATCAGTACGGAGATCGCGGAGGCGGCGTTTCGCCTGTTTCAGGCAAACTACAGCTGGCAGCGTCCCATCCGGAGCATCGGCGTCCGGGCTTCTGACCTGGTCGACGCGAATATGCCGGATCAGACAGACCTTTTTCACAACGAGATCCTGCGGGATAAGCTTCGCAGAACAGACATTGCAGTGGGAGATATCCGACGCCGCTTCGGGTTCTATACGATCCAGCGCGGCCTGATGTACTGTGATCCCCAGCTGTCCCATGTCAATGCGCGCGAAGACCACATTATTCATCCGCACGGGTATTTTGAAGACGGCAACCGCGTGTTTATGCCGGACCGCACATAAACAGGAGATATGGTAGAGATCAGCCCGCATAAAAAGTATATACAGGTCAATGTAGACTATATGCCGGACGGCCGGATGATCCCGAGGCGCGTTACCTGGGATGACGGACACGCCTATGATATCGACAAAGTGACGGATCAGAGGCGCGCTGCCAGTCTCAAGGCGGGCGGCACGGGGATCCGCTATACCTGCAGGGTGGGGCGGCAGATCTGTCACCTCTTTTACGAGGACATGGTCGGCCGCTGGTTTGTAGAGTTAAAGTAAAAGTCCGGAAGCAGGCGATGTGTTGCCGTACTTCCGGACTTTATTGTTTTATAAAAGCTGATGATCCGATATCAGGTCATGCCGCGTTATTCGACGCGCGGCACTTCCTTGCCGTCGTTGTTTTTAAATGGGATGCCTTTGGCCTTCATATCGGCTTCGGCCACCTTGATCATGATCGCGCATTCCATACGGCGGCGGAAGAGCTTGCAGCCATATTCGTAGACGCCGTGGATGTCACCGGTCGCGTGGAGGGAGTTGGCGGAACAACCGCCCGCGCAGTAAAGACGTGCCCAGCAGCGGCTGCATTCCTCACGGGAGTAGACATTGCACTCCTTGAAGCTCTCGCGGATATCAGGCCTGGTGACGCCATTCCAGATATCGCCCATCTTATACTCCGGGTCGTTGACGAACTGGTGGCAGGGGTAGAGATCACCCCAGGCAGTCACAGCCATGTACTCGGTGCCGGAGCCACAGCCGGAGACTCTTTTATAGATGCACGGGCCATGCGCAAGGTCAAGCATGTAGTGGTAGAAGGTGATCGGCTTGCCTTCGCGCTCACGGCGCAGCATATCCTTCGCGAGGATCTCGTACTGCTCATAGAGTACCGGAAGATCGGCCTCTGTAAGCGCACAGGGATCGTCCGGATCAGTCACGACCGGCTCCATGGAAAGCTCGGTAAAGCCGAGATCATCTGCCATGTGGAAGATGTCGTTGGTAAAGTCGGTGTTATGATGGGTATAGGTACCGCGCATGTAGTAGTTTCTGTCGCCGCGTGCTTCCGCAAGCTTCTGGAACTTCGGAACGATGCGGTCATAACTGCCGCGGCCGCCGAGATCGACGCGGAAGCGGTCATTGACCTCTTTACGTCCGTCCAGGCTCAGAACGACGTTATAGCATTCCCGGTTTGCCCATTCGATCACATCGTCGGTGATGTTGACGCCATTGGTCGTAAGCGTGAAACGGAAGTTCTTATTGTGCTGCTTTTCAATGCTGCGCGCGTACTCGACGAGCTTCTTGCAGACGTCAAAGTTGACGAGCGGTTCGCCCCCGAAAAAGTCGACTTCCAGGTTGCGGCGGGTGCCGGAGTTTTCAATCAGGAAATCCAAAGCGCGCTTTCCGGTCTCAAAGCTCATGAGCCCTTCGCCGCCCTTGAACTTGCCCTGTGCCGCAAAGCAGTATTCGCAGTTTAAGTTGCAGGTGTGCGCCACGAGCAGGCAGAGCGCCTTAATGACCGTGTTGCGCTCCTTCAGTACGCCTGCCGCGGAACGGAAGACATCTTCGGTAAAGAGCTTGCGGGAGGAGATGAGCTCTTCGATATCCGAGAAGGTATCGTCGATATCTTCGGCGGACGCTACCGGATGGGAGAGTTTAAGCTCCCTGCGGGCAGTTTCCTGATCCGTGCCCTGATCGAGCAGGCGGATGGCGTCATAGGCAAGCTCGTCCGTGACATGGACGCTTGCAGAGTTGACGTCGATGACTATGTTGTAGCCGTTCATCTGGTACTGATGAATCATAGGGTAATGTCTCCTGGGGATGTATGTCGGTCTGGGAAGAGAGTGACTATGAGCTTCGGATCGTTCCGTGCTTCGCACTCTCACGATCCGCCCCCGACATTCGGAAATCGCCCCGCTCGATTCTCTCGCGTGCCTTTTTTCCTCATGTCGGTTGCCTCGTCAAGCATCCGATTTATTGTGCGTACAAGTACGTCCAAAAATCAGCTGCTTTCCGAGAGCTCATAAACACAAAGAAGCCGGGACGTTGGTACGTTCCGGCAGCTTCATCTGGTTAATGTCAGCAATTACTGCTCTTTATTCTCGCACTGCTGGTTAGCGATACCGCAGCTGGTCTTGCATGCGCTCTGGCAGGAAGTCTGGCACTCGCCGCAGCCGCCCTTGACCGCACTCTGCTCCATATCGCGTGTCTCCAAAGTGATGATGTGCTTCATATCGTGATCCTCCTTATGATTTAAAGGCTTATATTTCCTTTATATTAGCATCATTATAATAACTGTCGCAGGGGATACTTGTCAAGTGAGAAATGGTTGGAAGTAAGAACGCTTTCGTGTTACAATAACAGAAATATGCCGCGTATGGAGCGGCAGTCTGTTTTCAGATATGGGAGGATGATTATGATAAAAAGGAGATATCCGGCAGATGCGAACAGAGCAGTGCGGACCGTGACGAAGTCTGCCGCTTTGGCGGCGATGATCACAGCGGCGGCTCTGATGTCCGGTTGCGGCAGCAGTCAGGCAGAGCAGTCGACTGTGGCACAGGAAGAGGTTACCGTGGCATCGGAAGCAGCCCAGGCGATGTCGGATCTGATCAACGGAAGCGAAAGCAGCTTAGCCGGGGCAAAAGAAGGAGCGGAAGCGGCTGCAGAATCGGAAATGCAGAAGGAAGCGGAGACGGAAGCTGCGGAAGCTGAGCAGGATGCGGCAGCCGGGGACGCTTCAGAGGGTGCCGCAGAAGTATATGATATTTCCGTTCCCGAAGATCCGGAGACTGAAGAAGACGTCTTTAAGCTTATGTCCGGCTGGAACTTTGAGTTTGCGAGCGGTGCCGGCGGGTGGCAGACAAGTCTCGAAGTGAGTCCGGACGGCTCCTTCAGCGGTATGTACCACGATTCAGACATGGGCGATACCGGTGAAGGATATGAAGAAAACGGAACACGCTACCACGCTGAGTTTACCGGCAGATTTTCAGATGCGGAAAAGGTCGGCCCGCGCGTGTTCAGGGTCAGGGTGGAAGACTTAAAGTATGAAACAGAACCGGACACGGTGGAAATCGCGGACGGAACACGTGAAGTCGCCACCGATGCCTACGGGCTCAGCGGTACGGATACCGTGCTGGTCTATCTTCCAGGCGTTGAAGTGGCGTCTCTTCCCGAAAAGTATATGAGCTGGGTCGGGATGACGCAGTTTAACCATATAATCAACGGTGAGTTTATCGCGGATGTGCCGAAGGAGCTGACATTCTGCGGCATTTACAATGAAAAGCAGGACTGCGGATTTGTTTCCTGCAGCAGGGAGGGCAGGAACCGTGTTTATCTGACCAACCGTGTGGCGTTCCCGGACCTGGTTTCAGTGGAACAGGAGCTTCATGAGGACGGCACCTACCGCTACGTGGATATGGACCGTAACGGCATGCACGTCGTCACCAATCTCTGCTTCCGCGCGCCGGAAGATACGGACATGTACGAGGACCTGGAAGGCTTTATCGATGTCTGCCTGCGGGAACTCGGTGAGACAGCGGCGGATGAATCCCTGTATTACTTCGGCACCGATATGATTGAATACAGCGCCCCGATGCTGCTTTTAAACGGCATCGAGACCGCATATGCCGGCTGGACTTCCGGTAGCAATGAAGATACGAGGTATCATGCGGCGCGTATGTTCCGAAATGACGGCTATATCTATGTTTACGACCTTTCAAGCAGTGAGAACGACACGCTGATGGCAGGAGAGGCAGGCATGTTCTTCCTGACCTCCCTGACGCTTTCCGGAAGCACGGAGCATTTGAGCTCTGCAGCCGCGGACGGCGTTGCGGAAGGAACTGAGCTTCACACTTTGCTCGCTGATGTGATCCCGGGCAATGACAAAGGAACCATTCGTGCGGATGAACTGGTCTGGGTCGGCTGGAACGATGAAGAGCTTCAGAAGAAGTACGGCATTGATCCGGATGATATGACGAACGATTATGCCATCGCGGAAAATGATGATGTCTACGAGACCTATGAGCTCAAGGATGGCTGTCCGGTCTACGTACAGTATCCAGAAGGCAATATCCTCCGTTCCCTCCTGGATCGGGATGCGTTTATTGATTACATCAGCAAAACAGAGACCGGCCGCATGATGCAGCTTTATCTGGATGAAAATGACCGGGTCGTCTATATCTACGAGCCTTACACACCATGAGTATTCAACGTAAATCAGAGCTGATGGTGATCCTTGCAGGCATCTGCTGGGGAATCATCAGTCTCTTTATCCTGCCGCTTGCGGCCGCGGGCTTAAGCTCCATGCAGATCACGGCAGTCCGCCTGACGACGGCGGCACTGATCATGACGCCGGTCATGCTCCTTACCGCCCGGGACAAGATGCGGGTCCGCCTGAAGGATCTCTGGATCTTTTTCCTGACCGGCACGGTGTTTACTGTCGGCTATGCCGCGCTGTATATTTATGCCAATGTTCACGGTGAGACTTCCGTCGCAATCGTGCTGCTTTATACCTCCCCGGTCTTTGTCGTGCTTTTGTCGGTGCCGATGTTTCATGAACGCATCACGCCGGTGAAGCTTGCCGCGATCGTTCTTACGGTCGCAGGATGCATCCTGGTTTCGGGGATATTAAACGGCGTAGGCAGCATTTCACCGCTGGTCATCCTCTGCGGACTCGCGTCCGGCCTTTCTTATGCTTTGTATACGGTCTTTGCGCGGGTCGCCATGCAGCGGTATGAGAGCCTGACGGTGACCGCTTATACGCTGATCTTCGCCATGCTCGGGATCCTTCCGATCGGACACCTCGACGGAGTCATCAGGATGGTACCTGCACATCCGGAGATCCTCCTTTGGGGCTTCGGTATCGGCATCGTATGTATGATCCTGCCGGTCTTCCTCTTTAATGCCGGCCTGGAACACATTGAGACGGGCAAGGCCGCGATCCTTGTCGCGCTGGAGCCGGTCGTGGGTGTGATCATCGGGATGACCGTCTGGCATGAGTCCCATACGCCGATGAAGATGGCCGGGATCGTGCTTGTCATTGCGGCGATCATCTTGGTAAACCGCGACAGTTGAGTAGGATTTCTTGACACAGTGACAAGTATCCATTATTATGATATATGGTATTTATTCAGCATTTGTCCGAAAGCCGGATTGGGAATGACGGCAGACGCCGAACAGCATACCAAGTGATTTGTTGTACCAGGAGTGTGATATACCCATATGGACGATGGCAGTCGAATATCATGGCTGATCGTAATTTTCTTATTATTCGGAGCGATGTACTTTGCTGTTGCTGAGACAGCTTTTGCTTCCGTCTCCAGAACACGGCTGAAAACGCATGCGGACAAAGGCGATCCGCGCGCGAAGAAGGCCCTTTATGTGACTGAAAACATGGATCGTGCGATCACGACGATCCTGATCGGTACCAATGTTGTACATCTGGCGGCAGCTTCCATAGTGACGGTCAATGTGACCCGCATCTGGGGCCTTTCCGCAGTCACGGTTTCTACGATTATTACAACACTGGCAGTATTTTTCTTCGGGGAGATGCTGCCGAAGAGTATTGCGCGTAAGTACAGTGAACGGTTTTCTCTTTCAACAGCCGGCTCACTGTGCTTTTTCATGTTCATTCTTCGGCCGTTTGCCGCGATCCTTACCTTTATCGGCAATGCGGTCGCTTCCGTGACCAAAGGCGATCCGGAGGCAAGCGTAACGGAAAACGAACTCTATGACATCATTGAGGATATGACGGAAGAGGGCTCACTGAACGAGGAGCAGAAGGATCTGATCTCCTCGGCTCTTTCGTTCGGAGATGTGACCGTGGAGAGTATCCTGACGAGCCGCGTGGACGTGGCTGCGATCGACGTCAGCATGTCGGAAAAAGAGATCCTCGATCTGATCAAGGAACAGAACCACAGCCGTATCCCGGTCTATGAGAAGACGATCGACAACATTATCGGCATTCTGCAGATCCGCAAATATATCAAGTACTACATCCGTACGGATGAGCCCTTAGATATCCGCGGACTTCTGGATGAGCCGTATTTCGTGCACCAGTCGACCAAGATCGATGACCTGCTTAGAGTTATGTCAACCAAGAAGCTCAACATGGCCGTCGTAACAGACAACTATGGCGGTACGCTCGGCATCGTCACCGTAGAAGATATCCTCGAGGAACTGGTCGGTGAGATCTGGGATGAGGATGACCGCGTTGTTAAGAATATCGTTCCGCTGAAGGACGGCGCTTACAGCGTCAATGCGGAAGAACATGTGATCGACGTGCTCGATGAACTGGATGTCAGCTATGACGAGGAAGAAGAAGACCGTATCATGAACAAGCTCATGAGCGAGCTTGCGTATGAGAACTTCCCGGGCATTCCGAAGGAAGGAGATCATTTCCGGTATCTGAATCTGGAGATCACGATCCTTTCCATGAAGCGCAGCCGGATCTATCGGCTGAAGGTGGAAAAGCTGCCGGATACTGCGGCTGAATCGGAAGGGGGCGAGGAAGCATGACGCCTTATGTGATCGGCATTATCCTGTGCCTTATCGGATCCGCATTCTTCTCCGCGTCCGAGATGTCCTACTCCTCGTGCAACCGTATCCGTCTCGAGCATCTGGCGGAGAACGGAAACAGGGCGGCTGTAACGGCTGTCCGGATCCTGGAGCACTTTGATGACGCTTTATCCGCCATCCTTGTGGGCAACAACCTTGTCAATATTGCTTCATCGTCACTGAGCTCCATCGTGGCGATCCTTACCTTCGGCGAGAAGTATACCTGGGTCGCGACCCTGATCATCACGGTTTCCGTTATCATTTTCGGAGAAACGGTGCCCAAGATCACGGCGCAGAAAAACGCCACCCGTTTTGCGGAAAGCTTCTCCGGACCGGTCCGGTTCCTGATGATCCTGTTCCGCCCGGTGACATGGGTCGTTGTCGGCCTGGTCGATCTTCTGACGAGGGGACTGAAAGGTGAGAGTACAACGGACAGTGACACCGCGGTAGAAGAACTGCATTCGATCATTGAGACCGCGGAAGATGAAGACGTGCTCGATGAGGATGAAGTTGAGCTGATCAGTGCCGCAATCGATTTTGCGGAGATCTCGGCGCAGGAAGTAATGACGGCCAGAGTGGATCTGCTTGCCATCGACGTGGATGACAGCTGGGAGGAGATCATGGAGACAATCGAGACGTCTTCCTTCTCACGCATCCCGGTCTATGAAGACAGCATTGACAACATTATCGGCATCCTTTCCCTCAACCACCTGCTGAAAGCACTGATCGATCAGGATACGGTCAATATCCGCGAGCTTTTGATGCCTGTCAGCTACGTCTACAAGACGATGAAGCTGCCGGCAGTCCTGTCGCAGCTCAGGAACTCCCAGCAGCATCTGGCGGTTGTCACGGACGAGTATGGTGGTACGCTTGGCGTCGTATCACTGGAAGACGTTATGGAAGAGCTGGTGGGTGACATCTGGGATGAAACCGACACGGTTGAAACGGACGTCGTGGAAAAAGCAGACGGCGTCTATGAGATTGACGGCGATACCGTGACGAGCGAACTGGTGGATCTCATGGGATGGGATGAAGACGAGTTCGATTTTGTCAGCGATACCGTAGGCGGATGGTGCATCGAGATGCTGGATGGCTTCCCTGAAGCCGGAGAGCATTTTGAATATATGGGCTCTGAGGTACGCGTGCTGGAAGTGGATGAGCGGCGCGTGACCAGGGTACAGATCAGGAGAGGATCGGCAGAAGAGAAATAATGCCGCAGTCGCGGCGGGGGAGACCCGCAGAATAGTTTTGTCTGGACAAAGGGAGGATCCGGTATGAAATACAAGGTGATTACGATCAGCAGAGAGTTTGCGGCTTATGGCCGGACGATCGCAAAGAGACTGGCTGAGGAACTCGGTCTGGAGTGGTACGACAAGGACTTTGTAAAAAAGACAGCAGAAGAAAGCGGCTTTGAACTGGAGATGATCCAGAACGAAGGCGAGTCCCTGAGTCAGGTAGACAAGTGGGTCGACAATATCATGGCGACCGTTCACAGCGGCTATAATTCCAGCCATGACGACATTTTCCTTGCGCAGACAAGGGTCGTGCTGGAACTCACAGAAAAGCCCTGCATCATCGTCGGACGCTGTGCGAACTACATCCTGCGGGAAGCGGGCATTCCTTCTTTTGACATCTTCCTTTATGCTTCCACGGAAGCGCGCAGACAGCGCGCCTGTGAGATGGCGGAGCTTGACGGAAAGCATTTTGATCCGGAGAAGGATACTGCCGAGATCGATAAGTACATCCGCAAGAGGGACGACCACAGGCGGAACTATTATAAGAAGTATACGGGTTCCGATATGGGAAGCTGTGAGAACTATACGATCTGCCTGGATGTCGGCACGCTCGGCGTCGACCGCTGTGTGAACATTTTGTTGGAACTGCTGAAAGACTGATTGTATTTATGAAGGAAAAACGAGACCCCTTCTGCCCGGGAATGGGACAGAAGGGGTTTTCATACGAAATGATTCAATGAATTTATGTGTGTGGCTTCTTCGTGTGATGTAGAAGACGCGAATCCGCGGACTGCGGATCAGTCTGCTTTGATGACCGGCATTGCGCCTGTTTCGGTGAGTTCGAAGTCGAACATGCTGCCGGAAAGCATCTCCTTCAGCATAAAGAAAGACTTGCCGCTCATCTGTGAGACCGTTTCCGTCAGCATATATACGGGACTGCCTGTCTTGATCTTGAGGAGCTCGGCATCTTCCTTTTTGGCAGCAGAGACGGACATGACATCACTGTATCCACAGCGTGTATCGATATCAATGCCGGAATGAGCAAGGATCAGTTTAGCCAGCTCCTGTTTAGCGGGGTCTTCTTCCAGCAGGAAACCGAAGGTATCTGCCGGAAAATAGCCGCGAAGCAGGACAGCAGGCTTATAATTGGCGTAACGCAGCTGCGTCATCAGTATGACTGACTCGCCATAAGCCAGATCAAGTTTACGGATCAGCTCGTGGGTGGCAGGGATTTCTTCAACACTGACAGTCTGGTTATAAGTAGCAACGCCCTGCTCTTTGCAAAGCTCCGTAAAGCGGATAAAGCGGCTGGCAGGTTTACTGAGTTTATCGTTAATGAACGATCCTTTGCCATGGCGCTTAACAATGTAGCCTTCATCGGTCAGATACTGGATCGCATTGCGGACAGTGATACGGCTGACGCCGAACTCTTCACATAAGGATGCTTCACTGGGAAGCATATCCCCCGGCTTATATTCTCCGGATTCGATCTTCTCGTGCATGTAATCGATGATCTGCTGGTAAAGGGGAATGTAAGTATTTTTGTTTAACATAATTGGCTCCATCTGTGACAGACCGCAGTTACGGTCCGGATCAACTGCTGTATAGGAAAGTTTACGGTAGATGTAGAACTATAGTAAATATTATATCATTTTATATTAACTTTTATAGTTAAAATTAAATTATAAACACTATAAGTAAAATTAAGAACAGGTTAACATAAGATAAAGACGCTATGCTTTGCCCGTATTGAAAAAGCGTAAACCGGATGATACAATAAAACAAATGCGGCGCACTCAGGAGAGACGTCGGGCGGCGAAAAGAGGTGACAAACCTATGATGACAGAAAGAGAACTGCAGAAACTGCACAGGACGGAGCTGATCAGTCTGCTTTTGAATGCGGTCAGGGAAAACGAGGCCCTGCGGGAAGACGTGACTGCAGCGGAGAAAAAACTGTCCGATAAGGATATCATTGTCCGGGACACCGGGTCCATCGCGGAAGCGTCGATTAAAATCAACAAGGTCTTTGAGGCTGCGCAGGCATCCGCGGATCAGTATCTGGCGAATATCCGCAGGCTTGAAGATGAAACTGCGGCAAGCGTCAGACAGAAGGAAGAGAACGCGTCTGCCGAGGCGGATCGGCTGCTTCGCGAGACTACGGAAAAATGCGGGAAGCTGGATGCGGAAACAGCGGAAAAATGCCGTCTGATGGAGGCTGAAACAGCGGAAAAGTGCCGTCATATGATCTCGGAGGCGGAAGAGGAGTGCCGCAGGCAGGAGGAAAAGCTGCATAAGATCGAGCAGTCCTGCGCGGATGCCGAGGCGCGGTCGGCGCAGAAGTGCCTGGAGATAGAAGAAGCAACGAGGGCAAAATGCGAACAGGCCTTAAGGGACTGCGAAGAGATGAAGAAAAACGCCGAGAGGGACGCGAACGCCTACTGGAAGGAGGCTGTCGCGAAGATGGAGGCTTACCTGGATGAGCATCCGCAGTTAAAGGATAAGCTGACGGTGTGATGCACCGTATTAAAAAAGCGGGGCTGCCATATGGCAGTCCCGTTTTGTTATGATGACAGTTATGCGCGGTATTCTTCCATCAGCGCCTTGAATGCAGGCATGGACCGTTCGATGACATGCTTGTCAATGCAGTAGGAAAGCCTTACATATCCTGTGCATCCGAAATCATCGCTGGGTACGAGCAGAAGTTCGTGCGCCTTTGCGCGGTCACTGAACGCCTTTGCGTCCGGCTCGAGTGCCTTGACAAAGAGGTAGAAAGCGCCCTGCGGCTCGACATATTCGTAGCCGAGCTCCTTAAGGCCGGCACAAAGCAGGTCGCGGTTTGTCTTATACTCCGTAATGTCTGCGGTCTGCCCGATGCTGCGCTCGATGACACGCTGGAACAGAGCCGGCGGGTTGACATAACCCAGGCAGCGTCCGGCACCCATGATGGAGGCGTAGACATTGGCGGCATCCGTCATCTTATCGCTGACAGCGATGTATCCGATACGCTCGCCGGGCACGGAGAGCGACTTACTGAACGAGTAGCACATGATCGCGTCATCATAGTAGTTCAGAAGGCAGGGATTCTTCACGCCATCATAAACGATCTCTCTGTAGGGCTCGTCGCTGATCAGGTAGATCGTGCGTCCGGTCTTGGCTTCGTGTGCTTTCAGAAGGTCGGTCATTCCCTTGACGCAGGCTTCACTTAAGACAGCACCGGAAGGATTGTTCGGACTGTTAATGATGACCGCTCTGGTCTTATCCGTGAGTGCTGCGGCAAACGCGTCCAGATCGATCATGAAATCGTCCGCCGCGGGTACAACGACGAGACGGCCGCCCTGGCCCTCGGTAAATACGCGGTACTCGGGGAAGAAAGGCGCGACAGTAATAACCTCGTCATCCGGCAGAAGAACTGCCTTCAGGGAGATGGTGAGGCTGGCAGCAGCGCCGCAGGTCACGTAAATGAGACCGGGATTGATATTGAGACCGAAGCGGGAGTTAAGGTCATCTGCGATCTTCTGGCGCAGACTCATGATGCCGGCTGCAGTCGTATAGCCGTGTATGCTTCCGCCGAAGCCCTCTGCCGGAGCAGCCTTGCCGCTGGCCTTCGCTTCCTCGTTTGCGATATTGTCACGGATCAGGTCAAGGATCGACTGATCTACGACAGCAGGAGAGGGAACGCTCGGGTTTCCGAGGCTGAAGTCAAAAACATTTTCGGCACCGATCTCTTTTTTGCGGCCGGCACCGTACTCGGCAAGCTCTCTGATGCAGCTGCGGCTCAAACCCCAGGCAAGTGTCTTCTCAGGTAACATATCAGATCCTCCATCTTAGCGGTTTAATGTGATAAAGTGCTGCCTATTAATGTAGCACCGTGACCGCAATATTTCAATACCTGAATATCAATTTTTCATAGCGGTTTTTAACACACTGGTTTATACTTAAAACAAAGGAGGAAGAACCGATGCTGAAGATCACATTTCTTGGACATGCCTGTTTTTTACTCGATGACGGCGAGACGAAGGTCCTGACGGATCCTTACCTTAGCGGCAATCCGCTCGCGGCAGTTTCCCCGGATGAGGTGGAGGCCGACTACATCTTTGTTTCCCACGGACACGGCGATCATATCGGCGACGCGCCGGAGATCGCAACGCGCTGCGGCGCGGCGGTCGGCGGGTCCGTCGAGATGACCGGCGCCATGTTCGGAAAGAGCGGGATCGAGACGATTCCGGGCAACATCGGCGGACGCACGGAGCTTCCCTTCGGTTCGGTCAAGCTGGTGCCGGCGATCCATGGCAGCGGCGTACCGGGCGCACTTGCCTGCGGTTTTGTCTTCGAGATCGGCGGAAAGCGGGTCTACTTCGCAGGTGATACGGCGCTTACGAAGGACATGGAGCTTCTCGAGTATGATATGATCGACGTGGCGCTTTTGCCGATCGGTGACGTCTATACCATGGGTCCGGAGGATGCGGCACGGGCTGCATGGATGATCCGTCCGGGCATGGTCATACCGATGCACTATGGGACCTTCCCGATCATAGAGCAGACAGCTGACCGTTTCGTGGATTATATGCAGGATCTTGCGGCAGGGATCCCGGTCAAGGTGCTGGCACCGGGCGAAAGCCTGACGCTGTAAGCAGGCCGGGTCACTCCGTGATAATCAGACGGAAAGGACAGCATTGCCTGTTTTTGGAGAAAAAACGCATGATTTGAACCTGAGAGCATGGTTGGTATAACCTGTGTTCATGAAATTATGAAAATGTATGCACTCGTTATAACTTTTTCCAGTGGTTATTGCTTTTAGCGTTGACTTTTTCCGGGAACAGGTTATAATCGGAACAGTTATGGATAAGTATGCAAGTAAAAACTTTATCGTCGTTTCTCTGCTGCTGGGTGGCCTACTGCTGGGACACTCTTATAATTGATGTGCGGAAACGATCGTTTTAAACGTATACTTTAGGTTGAGCAGGGCTTCGTTTCCGGGATGGAACGGAGCCCTTTATTAAAGGAAAAACTACTATGAGAGAAGTACGGATCAGTGATGTAACGATGAAGCAGTCGGGAAACACAAAGGAGGTTTCCCTGACTTTTAAGGAAAAACTCGAGATGGCGAAGCTACTGGACCGGCTCGGTGTGGCAGTTATCGAAGCGGAAGGCATCGAGCAGACCAAGATCGACAGCCTCAGGATCAAATCCATCGCCTCTTCGGTCAAAAACAGCCGGCTGGCAGTACCGGTCAGCCTGAACTCCGAGAGCGTCAGCGTTACCTGGAAGGCACTGAAGGAAGCAAAGTATCCTCGTCTGCAGGTACCGGCGGCGATCAGCCCCGCGCAGATGGAGTATATCCATCATCTGAAAGCGCATGCGATGCTGGAGGCGATCGAGGATACGGTAAGACAGTGCGCGGCACTGACAGAGGATGTCGAGTTTATCGCGGATGATGCGACCCGCTCTGACGGAGAGTTCCTTTATGAAGCAGTACGCAGCGCGATCCATGCCGGCGCGAAGACCATCACGATCTGCGACGCGGCAGGAACGATGCTTCCGGAAGAGTTCGGCATGTTCGTGGATGAGCTTTATAAAAATGTTCCCGCGCTGCAGGATGTGACTCTGGGCGTCAGCTGCTCCAACGAGCTTTCCATGGCGGATGCCTGCGCGGTTGCGGCCGTGATCCACGGAGCGGGAGAGGTCAAGGCTGCCGCATATCCGGTCAACATGGTCTCACTCGCAAGCGTTGTGCGCGTCCTGAATAATAAGGAAGATATCTGCCAGGCATACTGTGCGACCGGCATGACCGAGATGAAGCGCATCACCGATCAGATCCGCTGGATGTGCGAGACAGGCCGCAGCAAGTCGAGTCCGTTCGATGACGGCGTGAGAGATGACGCGGATGAAGTTACCCTTACGGCACATGACGATCTGACGGCAGTCATGAAGGAAGTAGCCCGTATGGGTTATGATCTTTCCGAAGAAGACAGCGGCAAGGTCTATGACGCTTTCTTGCGGATCGCGTCGAAGAAGGGCAGCGTCGGCAGCCGTGAGCTCGATACGATCATTGCGTCCACCGCGCTGCAGGTTCCGGCGACCTATGTGCTTGACAGCTACGTCATCAACTCCGGCAACGTCCTGACCGCGACGGCGCATATGAAGATCCGCCGCAATGAACAGGAGCTTGAGAGCGTCGCGATCGGCGACGGTCCCATCGATGCTTCCTTCCTTGCGATCGAGCAGATCACAGGACAGCATTATGAGCTGGATGACTTCCAGATCCAGACCGTGACCGAAGGCCGCAACGCCATGGGCGAAGCGATCGTCAAGATCCGCCACGAGGGCAAGATCTACTCCGGCCGCGGCATTTCCACAGACATTATCGGATCGAGTATCCGCGCTTATATCAACGCGCTGAACAAGATCGTTTACGAGGAGCAGGAATAATATGAAGTTATCATTTTCAACACGCGGCTGGGATGAGATCAGCTGGGAAGAGATGCTCGACATTGCCGTCGACATGCATTTTGACGGCATCGAGGTCTACAACCTTCACCGCACACCGGAACTGATCCAGCGCGGCGGCCCGTTCCATAAGTACAACACCCAGGCGACCGCCCGCGCGCTGCATGAGAAGAAGCTGGAGATCCCGGTGCTTGACACCTCCATCGATATCGCCGCGGAGGACGGCGGCGTCGGCAATGCTTCCCGCAATGCCGAAAACCGTGATGATTACATCCGCCTCCTGAAGGAACTGATCGACGCGGCAAGCAATATGTCAGTCCCGTACGTCAGCGTCAAGGCGGAGTATGAAAACGAAGCACTGGTCCGCGAGAACCTGGACATGCTCCTTCCCTATGCGGAGGAGAAGGGGATCGCGATCCTGATGAAGACCTGCGGCATCTACTCCGACACGGCGAGGCTCCGTTCCCTGATGGATGACTATGCCTGCGACCAGCTCGCAGCGCTCTGGGATGTGCATCATCCCTACCGCGACAAGCAGGAATCTCCGGCAGATACGATCCGCAACCTCGGCGCCTATGT
>JAFTBX010000134.1 GCA_017455005.1 Lachnospiraceae bacterium
CTTGATGACGGAACCATCGCGTCCATCACCATCGGCGGTACGGTCTCTCCTGCAGGCGGCAATTTCGAGGAACCTGTGACCCAGGCGACACTGAAGGTGGTCGGCGCGTTCCATGGTCTGGCACGTGAGCGTTCTGATGCGCGTAAGTATCCGGCGATCCATCCGGTGGATTCCTGGTCCAAGTATAAGGGCGTTGTCGATATGGACCGCGTGAACACGGCCCGCGGCATCCTTATCCGCAGTACCGAAGTCAACCAGATGATGAAGGTCGTCGGTGAGGAAGGTACTTCCAGTGATGACTACATTATCTATCAGAAGGGCGAGCTTCTGGATGCGGTTTATCTGCAGCAGAACTCTTTTGACCCGATCGACGCTGCATGCTCACCTGAGAGACAGCGCAAAGAGTTTGACAGACTCTATGACGCGATGATGCAGACCTACGATATCACGGACAAGAAAGAAATCAGAGCGTTCTTCAACCAGCTCAGACAGGAGTTCCTTGACTGGCACGGCTGCGAGTTTGAGACACCGGAGTTTGAGGCACAGGAGAAGAAGATCACTGACTTTTATATGTCAAAGGTCGTTGACTAGGAGGTCCGGGCAATATGCAGAAAGTTTATACAAAAATAGAATCTATCGTCGGTAACGTTGTTACCGTGCGCGCCCCGGGCGTCAGAAACGGCGATCTGGCGCTGGTGGGCGATAGCTACGCAAATGTTATTAAGCTGGACAAGGATCTGGTTTCCCTGCAGGTATTTGCCGGTGCCCAGGGCGTCAGCACGACAGATCCGGTACGTTTCCTCGGAAGACCTATGATGGTTTCTTTCTCAGATCATCTGCTCGGCCGTATCTTTGACGGCGCGGGCGTTCCGAGAGACAATGGTCCGGCGCTTACCGAGAACATGATCCCGATCGGAGGTCCTTCCTTCAACCCGGCGAAGCGTATCCTTCCTACGAAGATGATCCGTACCGGTATCCCGATGATCGACGTGTTCAACACGCTGGTTGAGAGCCAGAAGCTCCCGATCTTCTCGATCTCCGGTGAGCCGTATAACCAGCTTCTTTCCAGAATCGCAATGCAGGCTGAGGTCGACATCATTGTCCTCGGCGGCATGGGTCTGAAGTACGACGACTATATGGAGTTCCGTGACACCCTGGAAAAGGGCGGCGCCATGAGCCACACCGTTATGTTCATTCATACGGCGGCTGACCCCATCGTTGAGTGTACACTGGTACCGGATATGTCACTGGCAGTTGCGGAGCAGTTCGCTCTCGAAGGAAAGAGAGTCCTTGTGCTTCTGACCGATATGACGAACTTCGCCGACGCGCAGAAGGAGATGGCGATCACCATGGAGCAGGTTCCTTCCAACCGTGGTTATCCCGGCGACCTGTACAGCTGCCTTGCTTCCAGATACGAGAAGGCCGTGGACATCGAGGGCGCAGGATCGATCACGATCCTCGGCGTCACTACGATGCCGGGCGATGATGTCACGCATCCTGTTCCTGACAACACGGGATACATTACCGAGGGTCAGTATTACCTGAAGGGCGGACACATCGAGCCGTTCGGTTCCCTTTCCCGTCTGAAGCAGAACGTCAACGGTAAGACCAGAGACGATCACCGAGCCCTGATGGATGGTATGATCCGTCTGTACGCCCAGTACAAGGAAAGTCTGGAGAAGAGATCCATGGGCTTTATGATGACCGAGTGGGACGACAAGCTCCTGAAATACGGCGAGCTGTTCGAGTCCAAGATGATGGACCTCAGCGTGAATATTCCGCTGGAGCAGGCACTGGATCTCGGATGGGACATTCTCGCAAGTTGCTTCGAGCCGAATGAGACCGGTCTCAAGACGAGTCTGATCAAGGAAAGATGGCCGGATAAAGCAGCTTTGAATTAAAAAAGGAGCGTGTCCATGGCTATCAAACTTACAAAAAATGAACTGAAGAAGCAGAAGGACAACCTGAAGCAGTTTCAGCGCTATCTTCCCACCCTGCAGCTTAAGAAACAGCAGCTGCAGTCCGTAATCATGAAGGTGCGCAGCGATCTTGCTGAGAAGGAAGCCGAGCGGGTTCAGATGATTGGTGACTTGGACGACTGGGTAGCAGTATTTGCGGAAAATGAGATCTTCGATGAAGAACTCAGGCTGGATAAGCTTGTCGAACCGGATAAGGTCATTACCAAAGAGGACAATATCGCGGGCGTCAGGGTTCCGGCTTTCGAAGAACTGACGTTTAAGGACATCGATTACAATGTGGACAACTACCCCTTATGGGTAGATACGGCAGTGTTCAAGCTTCGTGAGATCGCCAGGCTGGACGCATTGGCCTCCACGCTCCGGAAGCAGGTAGAGCTTCTGGACGCGGAGCTCCGGACGACCTCCCAGAGGGTCAACCTCTTTGAAAAGGTTAAGATACCTGAGGCAAAGGAAAATATCCGTGTGATCCAGGTATACATCGGAGACCAGCAGACGGCAGCCGTCGTCAGAGGCAAGATCTCTAAGAAAAAGATACAGGAGGGTTAGAGATGATCGAGAAAATGAAAATGGTTCACGTCATCACTTCTGCCTCCGCCAAAGAAGAGATGTTAAAGGGACTGCAGGACATCGGTGTCATGCACCTTGCGGAGAAGCAGGGAGCGGACCGGATTGTCAGCGACCGATTCCAGTCGATCTCAAACGCAGCGTCGGTGCTGAAGTCTCATATCGACCCGAAACAGAAAAACCAGGCAGCAGCCCTGTCGGACGAGGAGTTCGCCGGGGTATACCGTGAAGTGCGCGGAACGATCGAACGCAAGGCTTCACTCGAGCAGGAGATCACATCTTCAAAGAACGAGATCAGCAGGATCGAGCCCTGGGGGAATTTTGATCCGGCGGACATCAGTTATCTGAGGGCGCACGGATATGACTTCCATTTTTACCGTGTTGCCGAAAAGGACTATCCGGAGCTTGCCGGGTCCGACAAGATCCATGTGATCCGGCTTGGGAACATCGACAAGGCTGTTGCAGTAGCGGTGCTCGGCATGCTTCCGCCGTCAGTCCAGGGCACGGAGTTTGTCCTGCCCGAGAAGAGTCTCACGGAGCTCACGCAGGACATTGCCACTGCGGAAGAAGGTATCCGGCAGTGCGACAGCGAGCTCAGTGCTGACGCGAAGTACTATGAGGCGTTCCGCAGCCAGCAGAAGCGGGCTCTGAACGAGTTGAAGTACTCTGAGGCAGACGCTACGCTCAAGAGCGATGATGACTTTGCCTGGATCTCGGGTTACATCCCTGAAGCGGATATCGACAAGTTCAAGGCTATGGCGGACGAGAAAAACTGTGCGTACTCCATAGAGGAAGTCGACGAGGAAGATATCCAGATCCCCACCAAGCTTCGTTACAACAAGATCTCCAAGCTGATCAAGCCGATTTACGACATCCTTGAGATCCAGCCCGGATACAGGGAGCAGGATGTATCTCTGTGGTTCTTCCTGTTCTTCATCCTGTTTTTCGCGATGATCATCGGTGACGGCGGCTACGGCATCCTGATCCTTGCAGCGACGATCGCGCTCCATGTCAAATCAAAGAAGCTAACGGATGCGACGTTTCTGCTTTACGTCCTGTCGATCGGTACGATCGTCTGGGGCGCAGTCACAGGCACCTGGTTCGGCGTGGAAAGTGCAATGAACATTCCGTTCCTGAAAGCTCTCGTCATTCCGAGCATTGCGACGTATCCAGAGTATTTCGGCGTTACGAGCACGGAGACGCAGTTCACGATCATGAAGTTCTCTCTTTCCGTCGGCGTAGTACAGCTTGTACTCGGTAAGCTCCTCGCGATCAAGAAGAAGATCGCGGAGAAG
This sequence comes from Lachnospiraceae bacterium, assembly GCA_017455005.1. Classification (GTDB taxonomy): domain Bacteria; phylum Bacillota; class Clostridia; order Lachnospirales; family Lachnospiraceae; genus Avilachnospira. The sequence goes on from JAFTBX010000134.1 coordinate 3,839, forward strand.
GACCTGTCGCTGATTGCGGAGATCGGATGGATGGTTGCCAGCATTTCCATGTATATGCTCGCGCTAAATCTGGTCATCGGAGAGGACATCAACCTGAAGCCGGTGTTTATCGGCATCGGTGCTGCGTTCGTGACAGTCATCCTGTTCGGCGGAATGTCACCGGGCACAAGCTTCGGCGAGTCCTTAAAGTCCGGACTCGGAGGGGCGTTTACGACGTTCCTTGATACGATCAGCTGCTTCAGTAACGTCATGAGCTACATCCGTCTGTTCGCAGTCGGCATGGCAGGTGTCGCAATCTCCCAGAGCTTCAACGACATTGGTGCAAGCATGCACGGACCACTGCTGATCGTGGGTATCATCATTATCCTTCTCGGACATGCCCTGAACATTGCCATGTGCTTCCTGTCCGTCGCCGTTCACGGCGTAAGACTGAACTTGCTCGAGTTCTCAGGTCAGGCAGGTATTGAGTGGGCGGGCATCAAATATGATCCGTTTAAAGAAGTCAAATAATTAAAGTCAAACATCCAATATAAAGGAGAATAGTTATGAATCTTGCATTTGTTGGAATGGCAGCTGCCCTTGGTTTATCCGCTTCAGGTTCCGCATATGGCGCAGGAACAGCCGGAATGGCTACGATTGGAGCATGGAAAAAATGTTATGCAGCAGGAAAACCTGCACCGTTCATTATGATCGCTTTCACGGGTGCACCGCTGACACAGATCATTTACGGTTTCCTTCTGATGAACTTCATTAGAAATGCGAACTGCGACCCGGGCATGGCTCTTGGCGTTGGCATCTTCGGCGGTCTTGCGATCGGCCTTTCTGCTCTTAACCAGGGCAAGTGCTCTGCCGGTGCTTCTGACGCGCTTGGCGCAACCGGAAAAGGTACTGCCAACTATTTCATTGTTATCGGTATCGCGGAGACAGTCGCACTGTTCACACTGGTATTCTGCCTGCTTCTTCTGAACGGCTGATGACATGAAAGAAACTGCATTAGTAATTATGGCTGCTGGTATCGGCTCCCGTTACGGGGCCGGTATCAAGCAGCTTGCGAAGGTTGGACCCAGCGGGGAGATCATCATCGATTACAGTATCCATGACGCTCTTGCCGCAGGGTTCAACAAGATTATCTTTATCATCCGCAAGGATATCGAGGATGAGTTCAAAGAAGTGATCGGCAACCGGATCAGTAAGATCGCGAACGTTCAGTACGTGTTCCAGGATCTTTGCGACCTTCCGGAAGGATTTTCCGTTCCTGAAGGAAGAACGAAGCCCTGGGGTACGGCACAGGCGATCTGGACGATCCGGGATGTGATCGACTGCCCGTTTGCCGTGATCAACGCGGACGATTTCTACGGGGCAGGCTCCTTCAAAACCGTTCATGATTACCTTGTCAATGAGATGAGTGATGATAAGGATACGATGGATTTCTGCATGGCGGGTTATATCCTCGGCAATACCTTAAGTGCCAAGGGTACGGTCGCCAGAGGCGTCTGTGAGCAGGACGGCACCGGCCATCTGGTATCTGTTACCGAGACTTATCATATCGGGCGGCAGAATGACGGCGTGATTCGCGGCGATGACGGAAACGGCCATGTGGAGGAACTTCCGGAAGATGCTTTGGTATCCATGAACATGTGGGGTCTGAAGGAGGGCATCATTGATGTTCTGGGTGACAGGTTCAAAAGTTTTCTTTCACAGCTTGGCAACATGCCGCATGAAAAGCGCCTGACTGCAGAATATCTGCTTCCGTTTGTCATTGATGATCTGATCCATGAGAAGCGCGCAAGTGTTAAGGTCCTGCCTGTTAAGGACAAGTGGTATGGTGTCACCTACCACGAGGACCGGGAATATATCGTGAAAGCCATCGCGGACATGGTCAGCAAGGGCATTTACAAGGAGAAACTCTTTGGATGATACATACATGAGCCGTGAAGAACAGAAACAGCGGCTTAAGAGCAATGTGATCGATAAAGAAGAGGAATCGGGGAAAGACGAGAAAAGGCGTCTTTCCCCTTTGGTGCTTCTTGCCCTTTTACTTGTACTGGCTCTTTTGGCCTATGGTGCGTATTACTATTTCACGAGTAATATGACAGAAGAATACAGTGTTCTTTGGGAGCGGCGTCAGGAAGGCCTGCAGGAAACGGTCGAGACTTTCAAGGGATATGAGAGCTTTGCGGACGGTATCATCAAGTACACGAAGGATGGTGCTGAGTATGTCGATCATAACGGCACGGTCGTCTGGGAGCGCAGTTATCAGTTAAACGCGCCGATCATTTCCGTCAGCAATACGCATGCGGTTATCGCCGATCAGGGCGGAACGAGCATCTATATTTTCAGCGAGAACATTCTTACCGGTACGAGCGAAACGATCCTGCCGATCTCCCTGGTGCGGGTTTCAGATAACGGCGTAGTTTATGCCGTGCTCAATGACAGTGAGGCCGAGTACATCACCGCGTTCCGTGAGGACGGTTCTGCCATAGACCTCTCGGTCAAATCCATCGTCACCGGTGACGGGTATCCTTTTGATATCTCCGTATCGCCGGACGGAAGCGAGCTGCTGACTTCCTATGCGGGCATTGAGAACGGCCAGATCGTTAATCATGTCGTGTTCCGCAACTTCAGCTCTGTAGGACAGAATGAGGACGCGCGCCGTATTGTCGGCGGCTTCAGCGACGAGTTCGCCGGGCATCTCGCTGGCAGGGTGCATTTTTCAACCAATGATTCCAGCCAGGCATTTTATGACGGCGGTGTGGTATTTTTCTCGACGAAGGTACTCAATACACCGGAGGTTCTGGAGCATGTGCGCTTCGATGACAGGATCGACCGTATCGACTGTACGGAGGATCTGGTCGCGGTTATGCTGAATACGGATAACGGGGATGGCTATTACAGCAAGCTCGTGATCTTCAGCAACAAAGGCGTGAAACTCGGTGAGACGGATCTGGACTATCGTTATACGGATATGTGCATCACCGGCAATAATGTCGCTGTTTCAGACTCTGTCAACATCCGTGTCTACAGTAAACGAGGCGTGCTTCGTTCGGAACTGCAGTATGGAGAAGGCGAACTGACGCAGCTGATCGGAACCGAGAAGAGCAGGCAACTGATCACGGTCAGCGGCAATGATGTGTTCCGGATCAAATACTGATTAAATTGAAAAGGGTGAGAGCCAATGGCTCTCACCTTCTTTGTATTCGCGTTGAGGAAAATCGACGTCGCTTGCGAACGGAGATTTGACGAATGCGTACAATCCCGGAATGCGGCCTTATGCCGCTTCTGATGATTATTCGGCGGCAGTCAGCGTAAAGGTGAATTCGGCGCCGGCACCTTCTGTGGAGACGACATCAATGGTTTCGTTGTGTGCCTGGATGATCTCCTTGACGATGCTTAAGCCGAGACCGGTTCCGGTCTTGTCTTTACCGCGGGAGAGATCAGACTTATAGAAACGATCCCAGATCTTTTTGATCGACTGCCGCGGAATGCCGATGCCGGTGTCCTTAACAGAGACAAATACTTTGCGCTGCCGGATGCCCGTCGTGATATAAATGATGCCGTCCTGATTTGAGAACTTGATGGCATTATCGATCAGGTTGTAGATTACCTGCTGGATCTTGGCATGGTCCGCATAGACCATCTCCGATTCGTCCTCAAAGATCAGTTCGAAATGAAGATTCTTCTTGCGGCAGGCGTTTTCATTGGATGCGCAGATGTCGCGGATCGTTGTGTTAATGTCAAAGTTGGTGCGTTTCAGCATGGTGCTGACTTCCATGGAGCCAAGTGAAATCATGCCTTCGGTCAGCTTGCGCAGGCGTTCGGTTTCCGAAATGACTCTGCGAATATATTTTTCATGCATCTCCGGCGGAATCGTCCCGTCCAGGATAGCTTCCAGATATCCTTTGATGGATGTCAGAGGTGACCGGAAGTCATGGGAGACATTGGCAATGAAATCCCGCTGGTACTTTTCCATATCCTCGAGTTCGGAAGCCATGTAGTTCAGGGTGTCTCCGAGATAACTCACCTCATCATGATGGTTAAGGGTCTTGATCTTGTAGTCAAGGTGTCCCGCCGCGTACTCTCTCGCAGCAAAGGTGATCTCCCTGAGAGGGATATATACGTATACGGTGAAGACGACCAAAATAATCAGGGAGAGCAAAAAAATTACAACGGCAGTCAAATAAACAATGTTCAAAATTTCGTTCGTAGATGAAACAACGAGCGACATTGGATAATGAATCAGAACGTAACCGATCGGAGAATAGTTATAATTGATGGGCGCTTCCACGGAAAGCATTTCCTCGGGGAACATACCGTAATAGTATCCGATGCGGTAGCTTGACTGATTGGAGGCAGGGTCAAAGCCTTCGACAGAGGAACCGTTCAGCTGGCCGTTTGCGGAGTCCAGAACGATCCTGCCGGCATTGTCCGTGATCCAGATCCTGGCGTTGATAAAACTTGCCACCATGCTGATATCGCGGGACGGAGCGTCATTGATATCCGTGAAGAAATAGTTGTTGTCTTCATAGGTCGAAGCCATCAGGATCGCTTCATCGTAGAGTTTTTCCGCATTCTGGCGCACGAGGTAATCATAGGTCTTTCGCTGGGAAAAGATCGCCACCGTGATAAAACCGATGAGGCCGAAGAGGATGTAGCCCAGTATGAATTTGGAATAAACGGATCGCAGCATACTTTATGATTTTATCAATCTTTAGACACAGTTTGTTTACACTTTGTGAATACAATGAATATTATACAACTTCGAAGCAATTCGGAACAGCTATTTCTCACCGGGCATTACGAGAGATATGGACAGTAAAGATCAGGAAAAGAAAAAATTGATCAACGAGAAGATCGTTGGACGCAAGTGGACTCCGGAACGTGTGTTCCGGGCTTTTGTCATTGCGCTCATCTGCGGTCTTTTATTCGGACTCGCGGCTGCGGGTACCTTTACAGCGGTGATGCGGTACCAGGCCGCACAGGCTGAAGTGGAAGAGTCGACTGCCGCGGACGGACAGGATTCGGATGCGTCAGCTTCGGATATGGAGCCGA
>JAFTBX010000135.1 GCA_017455005.1 Lachnospiraceae bacterium
GGTCTCTTCTACGACTGCAAGGCACGGACCGGAAGTAACGGTACCGACCATGATCTGCAGGCCCTGGTCCTTCAGGGTGTTGTAAGCGTTCAGAGCCTTCTCTGCGTCATGCTCGTCATCCTCGAATACCCACTTGACCTGATAGCCGTTGATGCCGCCTGCCGCGTTGATCTCGTCAACCGCGATCTGGCCGCCGCGCTGAACAGCGATGCCGTACAGAGCTGCGCCGCCGGTAAGAGGACCGGAACCGCCGATCACGAACTCGCCGCCCTCAGCTGCCGGAGCCGCCTCAGCCGGAGCCTCGGTCTCAGCTGCTGCTTCAGTAGCTGCCGCTTCTGTCTCAGCTGCTGCCTCGGTTGCTGCCGGAGCTGCAGTGGTAGCTGCTGCGCCTGAGTCACTGCCGCAGGCTACAAGAGAAGCAGCCATCGCAGCAAGGCAAACTGCGCTTAAAAACTTTCTCATTTTACTTTACCTCCCAAATAGATAAAAAGTTTGATAACAGCTTAAGACTGGTCAAAAAACCAGTCCCATAAAACCATTGAACACCATTATATTTTTTCGTTGAACATCCGTCAAGAATCTGTTGATAAGTTCAAATGAAGCCGCAAAATTAGCTGCGGCATATAAATCATGGTTATGAGCTTTTATAACCTGCAATTATTGGAGAATTATCATTCCATATCCCCGTCATGGTTCGTCCAGATGGCTTGTATGATCCTTCGCGGGTGACTCGGCCGTCTGCTTGATCATCCTATGAACGACCGGTCGTCAAGCGCCGGATCGTTCAGTACGGTTGCTCTTCGCAGCCCGGCCATCGTCCTTCCTGCTCGGATCATATGCCATTGGCCGAATCCATGCCGGCACTTGTATCTTACAAATGCCGACAGCAGGGATGCCGCCGAGCGAGTTCCGCAGGCGCCACCAGGCGCCGAGGATGTTTGAGCGAACGGCGCCCTGCTGTCGCACTGATTACTTCTTGCCGATACTCAGCTTGTTCTCCTTGCCTGCGATCAGCCTCTGGATGTTGGCCTTATGCCTCCAGATCGCCATCCCCGCCATGATCAGGGCGATGATGATGATCTCCGCCTTATACTGCGGCGCATAGGTACGTGTAAGCGCTCCGGGGCCCCATCCGAAGAAGCGTCCGGTCCCGATGACATAAAGGTGCGCGATGATGTAAATAACGGCTGCCATGAGGGATCCCAGCGATACGTAACCTGTCGCGAGGGCGGTACCGATGACTGTCGCGAAGGTGATCAGGAAAAAGCGCGGGTCCGTGTAAAGGATCACGCCGCCGGAGGTGGCGATGCCTTTGCCGCCGTTAAAATGCAGCCACGGCGAAAAGTCATGGCCTGCCGCGGCCCCGAGGCCGGTGTACATGGTCACGACATATCTGGTTTCTTCCGGACCGCCGAACAGTGCGCCCGTGATCAGAAGCGGGATGATCGCCTTCAGGATATCCCCTATGAGCGTCATCGCGCCCGCCTTCTTGCCAAGCGTTCGAAGCACATTCGTACTTCCGACATTTCCGCTGCCTGTTTTTCTCAAATCAACGCCGTGCATCCTTGCAATGACGGCGCCGGTGGGGATGCTTCCAAAAGTAAATCCCAGCACCAGACATATGATACGCATCAGCATACGTTATCCTTCCTTCTCCTTCCGCTCACGGATGATGAAATGCACCGGCGTTCCCGCAAAGCTGAATGCCTCGCGGAAGCGGTTCTCGATGTACCGCTGGTAGGAGAAATGGAACAGTTCCTTGTCGTTTACGAAGATGACAAAGGTCGGCGGCATGACGCTGACCTGGGTCACATAGAACATGCGGAGCCTCTTTCCCTTATCCTGCGGCGGCTCGTGCATGGCGGCCGCCTCGGTCAGGACCTCGTTCAGAACGCCCGTCGGGACTCTGAGAGTCTGGTTCTGACGCACCATGTCGATGGCGTCGTAGAGCTTCACAAGGCGCTGTCCGGTGACCGCGGAGATAAAGAGAATCTCCGCGTACGGCATGAACGCGAACTTCTTTCTCAAGTCTTCGGTGAACTTATAGATGGTCTTATCGTCCTTATCTTCGACCGCGTCCCACTTGTTGACGACGATGATCGCGCCCTTTCCTCTTTCATGGGCAATGCCGGCGATCTTGGTATCCTGCTCGCTGACGCCTTCAGTAGCGTCGATGACGATGACGGCGATGTTGCAGCGGTCGATCGCGGCGACGGTACGGATGATCGAATAGCGCTCGATATCTTCCTTGATCTTGGACTTACGGCGAAGACCCGCGGTATCGATAAAGACATACTCCTCACCGTTATGCACGACGGTCGTATCGATGGCGTCACGGGTCGTACCGGCGATATCGGAAACGATCAGGCGGTTTTCACCGAGCAGACGGTTGATGATGGAGGACTTGCCGACATTGGGGCGACCCACGACCGCGATGAGCGGTCTGTCGTCCTCTTCCTCTTCGCCTTCGGTGTCCTTAAAGTACTTGACGATCTCATCGAGCAGGTCGCCGATACCCTGTCTTCCCGCCGCGGAAACGGGGATCGGATCCCCCATGCCGAGGTTATAAAACTCATAGACATCATTGGCCTGTTTCTTATAGCTGTCCACTTTATTCACGCAAAGAACGACCGGCTTCTTGCTCTTCCTGAGCATATCCGCGACAGCGTAGTCCGCGTCCACAAGGCCGGTACGAACGTCCAGCATGAAAATGATGACGTCCGCGGTCTCGATCGCGATCTCCGCCTGCTCGCGCATCTGCCGTAAGATCACGTCCGCCGACTCCGGCTCAATACCGCCGGTATCGATCAGCGTGAACTTGTGGTTCTGCCAGTCGCAGTCCGCGTAGATACGGTCCCGGGTCACTCCCGGCGTATCTTCCACTATACTTACGTTGGAGCCGCATAAAGCGTTGAACAGGGTGGACTTACCCACGTTCGGACGCCCTACGATGGCTACGATGGTTTTCTTCATATTTGATCCTTTCTGGTTACTCCTGTACGCAAATGCCGTCAGCAGGGATGCCGCAGAGCGAGTTCCGCAGGCGCCTTAAGGCGCCGAGGATGTTTGAGCGAACGGCGCCCTGCTGCGGCTTAATACCGGCACAACAGATTCCCAGCATTTGCAAAAAGAAGCTGCCGGGTCTAGGGCAGCTTCCTCATAAATCTTATTCCTGGTTTCTTTCTTTGAGCGCTCTCTGGATACGCTGCGCATTGCTGAAGCCCTGGATCGACATATCGTAGTTGAAGGAATTGATAACGGCTGCCAGATACCGGCTGATATTGGCCTCCATATACCAGTCCTTCGTATAGATCTCCAAAGGCTTGTAGTTCAGGTTCGTCGTGACGACCAGATCGAAGTACTCCTTGGCGTACGCCTCATCGAACTTCGCAAAGCCGTTGGTGAAGAGACCGAAGGTGCAGCAGACGATGACGTTCTTTGCGCCGCGGTCCTTAAGCTCGTGCGCGGTGTCCAGCATGGAGTCGCCGGAGGAGATCATATCGTCGACGATCAGCACGGTCTTGTCCTTGACGGACGCGCCCAGGAACTCGTGTGCCACGATCGGGTTGCGGCCATTGACGACCTTGGAGTAGTCACGGCGCTTATAGAACATACCCATATCAACGCCGAGGTTGTTGGCAAGGAAGACCGCTCTGCCCATCGCGCCCTCATCCGGGGAGATCACCATAAAGGTGTCCTTGTTGATCTGCAGGTCCGGGAACTTGCGGAGGATTGCCTTGACAAACGCATAAGTCGGCATGAAGGAATCGAAGCCGTTTAACGGGATCGAGTTCTGTACTCTCGGGTCATGCGCGTCAAAGGTGATGATGTTCTTGACGCCCATGTTGACGAGCTCTTCCAGTGCCATCGCACAGTCGAGGGACTCACGCTTCTCTCTCTTATGCTGTCTGGACTCGTACAGGAACGGCATGATGACGTTGACTCTGTGCGCCTTGGCGACACTCGCGCCGATGATACGCTTTAAGTCCTGATAGTTGTCATCCGGGGACATATGGTTGGTAAAACCACAAACAGTGTAGGTGTTGGAATAGTTCGTAATGTCACAGAGAATAAATTCGTCCACACCGCGGACGGATTCGTTGATCACACCCTTGGCCTCGCCGGTGCCGAAACGCGGGCACTCAAGGTCGAGCAGGAAAGAATCCGGCGCGAAGTCACGCAGAAGTACCGAATCGCTGTACTTTTCCTGCAACTGAACCAGGTCGTGCCGGCGGTACTCCACCAGGGCTTTATCAACTTCCTTCGCCAGCTTTTCCGCGCTGATGTGGGCAGCCAGCTTTAAAGGCGCTACAGGAATCGCTTCGATCGTATAATTGTCTGTCATGTAATCTTCCTTTCTCGGAAACACTTATGTACGGAGCATTTTAACATCAGTCAACAATTCTTTCAATGCAATCGCTTGGATAAATCATGCACTTAATCCAGTGCAGTTGACAAAAATCCAACATTAAACAGATTTAAAAACTTCCTTCACAAGACCGTCATACTCTTTCCACGCATCCGTCTCCCCGAGATCCTTCTCCAGAAGCTCTGCGATGGTCCGGTAATACCAGGCCTGCTCTCTCGGATCCTTCATGTGGAAGGTGTTCCAGATGCTCTCGCCGAGCCGGTCATAGTCCCTGCGGATCGCGCGGATGTTGGAAAGCTTGTCGGAAAGCCAAATGATGCGGACATTGCGGTCTTCGGTGATGCGGAGCTGGTCGACGGCCTCATGCTTGCGGAAGATCCAGGTCGCCTCTTCCGTCTCATACTCCATCTTGTCCTCCGTCTCACTCGCCACAAGCTCCGCCACATAGTGGCCGAACTCCTTCTCGATGTCGCCAAGCTTCACGCCGGCGTCCTCGACGGTATCGTGCAGAGCCACCGCCGCGAGCACCTCCATGTCCTGCGTGATCGTAGACGCGATGACCATCGCTTCCATCAGATGCACGATGTAGGGAAGCGTACTGTTCTTACGCTTCAGTGACTCATGCGCATTCGTTGCATAGATAATTGCTCTTTCTAATATGTTCATGCGGGTTCCTCTTTGACTATGGATCTGTTGCTCGTTTCACTATACTAAATATATATTGCTTTGTTCTTCTTTGTTTTATGCGCGCCGTGTTTTACGGCCGTTTTACTCCGTGTCCGGAGAAGGTCCACCGTTCAATCGACAGCATTGCCCTCTTTGGGGATGCGGATCGTAACCGTCGTGCCGAAGCCGATCTCCGAATCGATCGTCATCGTGCCGCCGCACATATCCCTTAAGCGGCTGCGCACGTTGTCAATGCCGACGTGGCTGCGGCTCTTGTCGTCCGAGCCCTTTTCCGGATCGAAGCCTACGCCGTCGTCTTCGACCGTGATCTCATAGCAGTCGTCCTTCTCATAGGCGCTGATGATGACCGTGCCGCCCTCCTCCAGCTTGCTCACGCCGTGGCGGACAGCATTTTCAGCGATCGGCTGGACCGAGAGAGCCGGGACCAGGAAGTCGGTCGACTCAATGTTGTAAAAGATCGTCAGCCTGTCCCCGTAACGCATCTTCTCGAGGCTTAAGTAGTTCTTGACGTGCTGCAGTTCCTTCGAAAACTCCACCGTCTTCGCCTGCTTGAGCGAATCCATGTTCATGCGCAGATAGGACGAGAACTGGTCGATCGCCTGCTTCGCAAGCTGCGGATCCTCATCGCAGAGATAATAGATGGACGCCAGGGAGTTATAGAGGAAATGCGGCTGGATCTGGCTGATCATGATGGAGATCCGGCTGTCTGCCAGCTCCTTTTCCTGTTCCTCGAGCCTGCGCTGCTGCTCGATATAGCCCCTTGCTGTGGAAAGGCCGAAGCCCACGACGATCAGCAGGAAGGCAAGTAAGGTGTAAATGTTGCCTGTCGAACTCTGCGTAACAAAGTAGCTCGTGACGTCAATGGTAACGCCGGCGAGGCTCATCAAAAACAGGATGATCATCCGCCGGGATCTCGCATGGTTCTCATGGCTTTCCTGGCTCGCCATGATCAGCGTGCCGATCAGGATCACGGCAAACAGGAGGATGTTGTAGGCATAGACAAGCTGTCTGACATCGACGATGTCCGCAAGCTGCAGGATCAGGACCAGCAGATTGACTCCCAGGATGTCCAGAGCACCCCACTTCAGCATCCTGCGGTATCTGCCGTGGGTCTGCATTGCGATGACCATCGTGATCGGCGGAAGCATCATCATCAGCGCAAAGGTACTGATATAAGACAGCGCCTTGGTATAATCGCTCATGACGAGATCCATGAACCGCATATTTGTCAGTCTCCAGATACCGGTCAGGATACCCGTCAGGCTGATATACAGAAGCTGCAGCTGATGGGTCTTATCGTGATACTGGAAGTACAGAAAGACGATCAGGAAGCCGATTCCGCAGGTCAGCACCAGGATCGAGATGATCAGCTGCGGGAAGTCCTCATTAAAGCAGTCCCTGAAAAGCTGTGATACGGTCGTGATCCTGATGGAAAGCGGCGTACGGCGGACTTCGGTGTACGCGGGCCTCGTAGAGATCGTGATCAGCTTGCCTGTGTCGGCGGAAGAAATCGGCATCACCAGCCAGTTATTGCCGGGCGTCCTTCCGATGGTACGGTTTTCCGTCGGATGCAGATCCAGGCGCAGCCCGCCGTCCACATAGATGGCGCCGTACTGGTGGATCATGTAGACCGCGAGGATATTGACGCCGTCACTGATCTCAGGACATGTAAAGACATACTCTCGCCGGATCCCGGCAGGAGCATCTTCATCCTCATATTCAAGATAGGTGTACTGCCTTACAAACGCGTCGGGCGTGTTCTGCCATGAAGAATACCTGCCGCTGGAGTTCTGAAATCCCACGACCACGCAAAACACCGCCAGCGCTGCCAGCACCACGCCGAATATGGTTATAAAAAGCTTATGAAACTGCATATCACGTTCGGTTTGCATGTATTTATTTTACCACACGAAGCCGCGTTATAAAAGCAAATACCGCATCGGAATGCAGTTTTATCAACATTTTCCGCAGACTTCACTTTATGGATCATTTTCGCGGAGTCAGCGCATTTTTCCATAAAAATGTGATACAATGACTATAATAAGTCTACGGGAGAAATATTGTGAAAATACTTGCGATAGATGATGAATACAGACTGCTGCAGGGACTGGTAGCGAC
>JAFTBX010000136.1 GCA_017455005.1 Lachnospiraceae bacterium
CCGCAGGGATGATGAAGTCCTTGAAGTGCGACGGCATTAATGTTGTGCAGAATAACGGCGCGGCTGCCGGCCAGACCGTAAAGCATCTGCATGTGCATCTGATCCCGCGTTTTGAGGGGGACGGCCCCATGGTCACATGGAAGCAGAATGAATCCGACCCGGAGGAGCAGAAGAAAATCGCAGCGGCGATCGCGGAAGCGATCTGAGTTTTATATAAAGGAGGTGCCGTATGCCTGATATTACTTTCCCCAAGGAGTTTCTTACGGAAGCGCTGAATGTTGTCGACACGCTGGATGCCGACAGACAGCAGCTTGAGCAGTACAACGACACGAAAAAGCAGCTGGCGAAGTCTCTCGAGACATTGACCCGCAATATCGAGCGTGAGAAGACGGAAACGGTCAGGTCGCGCCGCGCGGATATTGAGCAGAACTACAACCAGCAGATCAAGGCTGTCGAAAGTGAGATCACCGCGATCAACGGCCGTCGTCAGAAGGCAAGGACCGAGGGCGTAAAATCAAGAATCGAGAGCAATACTGCCGGCCTCAAGCAGGAGATCGCGAATCTGAAGCAGCAGATCAGCGATTATGTCAAGGAGCACCAGGCGCCGGGCATTCTGAAGTCGAGGCTTTACTACTCCCTCTTCAGCCCGATCAATGTGACGGACTGGATCCTGTGTATCATCCTGGCAGCGCTGCTGGTGCTGGCAATCGTTTACGCATACTATAAGCAGGTGACCCTGCCGGTCTTCCTGACGGTCCTCGGCGTGATCGTGGCGCTGATCGCGATCTACGTTGCCATTGCTTCCAATACAAAGGGCAAGCATCCTGAGGCAGTTCTCTTCTGCAAGAACCTGATGAAGGGCATCGAGGAGAGAGGAAAGGCCATCAAGGCAATTGCCCGTAACATCGAGAAGGACAAGGACGACACTGTCTATAACCTCGGCGATTACGACAACGAGTTCGCGCAGAAGAACCAGCAGAAGGCGGATATCAATGCCGAAAAGACCGAAGCGCTGAATCAATTCGACAATAATACGAAGCAGGTCCTGACCGGCGAGATCGACGCGAAGTACGCGGAGGACTTGAGGGCCCTGCAGTCGGATATCGCACTGAATGCAGACGCCGTCAATACCTTCTCCCAGAAAGTGGCGGCAGGCGAGAAGCGTCTCAACAGCGAGTTCGTGCAGTATGTCGGCACACGGAACCTGACCCATGAGAAGGTCGAGCAGATGATCGGCATGATCGACGCGGGTGAAGCGACATCCGTGAGCGACGCGGCGTCGAAAATCAAGTGACGCATGAGCTCATATACAGAAAACCAAAAAGAAATCAAATAGAAAGCAGGTATAAACCCAATGGAAAAGCTCATCACTGTCAGAGAACTGTTTAAAGAGACTGACAAATACATCGATAAGGAAGTGGCTGTCGGCGGATGGGTCCGTTCAGTCAGAGACTCCCGTACCTTCGGATTCCTTGTCTTAAATGACGGCAGCGCATTTGATACGCTGCAGGTCGTCTACCATGACGCGCTTCCGAACTTCGCGGATATCTCCAAGCTGAATGTCGGTTCCTCCGTTATCGTACGCGGCACCCTGGTCGCGACGCCGGAAGCCAAGCAGCCTTTCGAGATCCAGGCCTCTGCAGTAGAGGTGGAAGGAACTTCCACTCCGGACTATCCTCTGCAGAAGAAGCGCCATTCCCTCGAATATCTCCGTACGCTTCCCCATCTGAGACAGCGTACCAACACCTTCATGGCGGTCTTCAGAGTCCGCTCCCTGATCGCGTACGCGATCCACAAGTTCTATCAGGAGAGAGGCTTCGTCTACGTTCACACACCGCTGATCACTGCATCCGACTGTGAGGGCGCGGGCGAGATGTTCCGGGTCACGACCCTGGACCTCGACCGTATCGCGAAGAGCGACGCAAAGGAAGTCGACTACGACAAGGACTTCTTCTGCAAGCCGACCTTCCTGACCGTTTCCGGACAGCTGAACGTTGAGACCTACATGGAGGCATTCCGTAACGTATATACCTTCGGACCGACCTTCCGTGCAGAGAACTCCAACACGACAAGACACGCTGCCGAGTTCTGGATGATCGAGCCGGAGATGGCATTTGCAGATCTGGATGACCTCATCGAGATCGAGGAAGCGATGATCAAGTACCTGATCAGCTATGCCCTGGAGAATGCTCCCGAGGAGATGAAGTTCTTCGACAGCTTCGTTGAGAAGGGCCTGATCGAGCGTCTGCAGAAGATCGTTGACAGCGATTTCGGCCGTGTGACCTACACCGAGGCAGTCGAGATCTTAAAGAAGCATAACGACAAGTTTGAGAATAAGGTAGAGTGGGGCTGCGACCTGCAGACCGAGCACGAGCGTTTCCTGACCGAAAAGATCTACGGAAGACCTGTCTTTGTAACAGACTATCCGAAGGAAATCAAGGCATTCTACATGAAGCTGAACGACGACAACAAGACCGTGGCGGCAGTCGACTGCCTGGTACCGGGCGTCGGCGAGATCATGGGCGGATCCCAGCGTGAGGACGACTACGAAAAGCTCCTGCAGCGCATCAACGAGCTTGGCCTCGATCCCAAGGCATACGACTGGTACCTGGATCTGAGAAAGTACGGCTCCGTCCGCCACAGCGGATTCGGCCTCGGCTTTGAGAGAATCATCATGTACATCACGGGCATGCAGAACATCCGTGACGTCATCCCGTTCCCGAGAACTACAGGAACGTGCGAACTATAAGCTTGTCACACATCCAGACCTGTGCAGACTTGTCTGCAAACAGGGATGGAGGAGCGCGGGAGCGCGCAGCGCGGAGCGGTCCGTTAGCTTATACCTTTAACATTTAATGAAACTGGAGTATCCATGAAATTTATTCACCTAAGCGATATCAGGATCGGAAGCCCGACGGAAAGCGGCAGGCACTGGAGCGACGCGCGTCTTGACGAGCGTTTCCGGACGCTGAGCCGCGTCCTGGACTATGCCCGCGATAATGACGCGGACCTGGTCCTGATCGCGGGCGGCCTGTTCAGCCATCAGCCGGTGACGGCGGAGATGGACCGCGTGAACGCGCTCTTTAAGGAGCACAGCGATCAGCAGATCGTGATCATCGCGGGCGAGTCGGACCGTTTAAGGGCCAGCAGCCCGGTCAGAAGCTATGTGTGGGCGCCCAATGTCCACTACATCTTAAGCGGCACGGTCGAACGGGTCGTGCTGCCGGAGCTGAAGACCGAGATCTGTGCCGCGTCCGCGACGGATGAGCAGAACGCGGACCCGGCAAGTTTTGGGCTCGCGGACATCAAGGCGTTCATCACTTCGAGACCCTCGGAGGACTTTACCCTGGAGGACATCCGCCGCTATACGGGGCGGCCGGTTATCCGGATCGCCATGCTGCGGGGCAGGGACAGCGAAGCCTTCTCGAGAGCATTTGAAAAAACCGATTTCACCTACGTGGCGGCAGGCATCAGCGGAAGCGCAAAGGAGATCCTGCCCGGCAGGATCTACAGTCCCGGCGGGCTCGAGCCGGAGGCGATGTCAGACAGCGGCAGCCACGGTATCTACATGGGCGAGGCGGACGAAGAGACCGGAGCGCTGAGGGAGATCCATTTCGTGCCCATGGCGTCCGCGTCTTATATCCCGCTGCTGATCGGCGTGACCAGAAACTCCACGGCGGAGGAACTCGGCCGCATGATCGCCGGTGAGATCCGCCGGCGCGGCGAGAAGAACATCTACCGCCTCAAGCTGACGGGCAGCCGTGATCCTGAGCAGGATTTCGACCTTGAGGAGCTGAAAAAGACCTACCGGATCGCCGAGATCATCGACGAAACGGAGCCGGAGTATGACTTCGAGACGCTTTTCAAGGAGCACCCGCAGGACATGATCGGCTACTACATCGGCACGATCGTCAACAGCGGCAAGGAGATGTCCCCGACGGAAAAGAAAGCCATGTACTACGGCATTGACGCGCTGCTGCGCACAAAGGCTTAAGGAACGATCTATGAACATACGGAAGATCCATGTCAATGGATTTGGAAAGCTGCATAATTATGACCTTTCGCTTGCGCCCGGCATTAACCTGATCATCGGACCGAACGAGGCGGGCAAAACGACGCTGCATCTCTTCATCCGGTCCATGCTGTACGGCGCGGACAGGAAGTTCCGCAACCGTCAGCGGCCGGTCTATGAAAGGATGCGTCCGTGGAAGGATCCGAAGCGCTTCGGCGGCTTCATGGAGATCGAGGCGGACGGAAAGCAGTGGCGGATCACCCGGGACTTCAACAAGGCCCCGGATGACCTTTTGATGGAAGAAATAACTGATGGCGGCGAAAAGCGCCTGACCGATGAAGAGGCGAAGGCGCAACTGCAGAAGATCCTGAACGACTTAAGCGAGACGGCGTATGTTAATACGGTCAGCGCCGGTCAGCTCAGTTCCGCAACGGAAAAGGACATGGCGGCGGAGCTTCGCCGTTATGCTGCCAATGTCAGCACGACCGGGAATCCCGAGCTGAACGCGGACCGCGCGATCGAGTATCTCGGAAAGGAACGCGAGAGGCTTGAGGCAATGCTGGATCCGGACGCAGCGAAGGATTATGCCGGCGTCATCAGCGCTGCCGGAAAGCTGGAAGAAAAGCTTGCGGGACCGGAGTACGAAAACCGTATTACCGAGCTTCTGAAGAAGAATGCCGCAGTCGGGCTGGAAGCGGAGAAGACGGACAGTAAGATCCGGGAGCTTGCAGAGGAGATCGGGACGGAGCGCGCGGAGCTTGCGCAGTACGGGCTCGAAGGAAGCGCGGCGGTCATTGAGTTGCAGGAGAAGGTGACCCGGGACTACGGAAACTACCGGACGCTGGAGACGAAGATCTCCGGAAAAGGAAGTACCGTGGCGGCCATTGCCCTCTTTATCCTGGCGGCGGTCCTGCTGGTCCTTTCCTTCCGTTACCGCAGTGAGTATCTCTTTGTCTTTCTCATGGCGGGCGCCGTGGCTGGTGCCGTGATCGGAGCGCTGCTTACGTTCCAGAATTCCGCGACAATGAAGGCCTTGGCCGCACTCGCAGAGTCACTCGGAGAAAATCTGAAGCGCGTTACCGGTCGGGATACGCTCGACCAGGAGACTGTGGATCTCTTCCATGAGAAGATGACCGGACTGAAAACGACGGCTGACGCGATGGAAAAAGCCGTGAGTGAACAGACGGATCTGCAGACGGAGCTTACCAGGATCCTCGCGGACCAGAACGCGGGCAAGGACGCTCTCAGCAAACAGGAGCAGACAAGGGCACAGGTCGAAAGCAGCCTGCAGGAGCTCAATGCCATGCAGCAGGAAGCCGCGGCGCTCCGCAAAAAGGTGGAGCAGAACCAGTCGGTGCGCGATAAGATCGACGCCATCGACATGGCGGTCGAGACGCTTGAGAGCTTACGCGACGGCATCAGGAGCGCGGTCGGAACCTATATCAATAAAGAAGCCTCCCACATGGTGGCGGGGCTGACGGGCGGCGCGTATACCTCCGTGGACGCGGGCCGTCAGTACGACATCAGCCTGAATTCCCATGACGGCATGATCTCCGTCAAGGACGTCAGCGCGGGCACGGCCGACCAGGTCTATCTCGCGATGCGTCTGGCAACGATCCGCTTCATCGTGGGCGAGGATGACGCGATCCCGCTGGTCTTAGACGACAGCTTCGCGCTGTATGATGATACCAGACTGCGCAAGTCCATGCGCTTTATCGCAGAGAACTACCGCGGGCAGGTGGTCATCTTCAGCTGCCAGAACCGCGAGGCGGAGGCACTCGAAGATGAAGGCCTGGACTGTCATGTAATGAAGATGTAAGGAACATAAATATCAATGGAAACAAAGTACGATGTAATTATCATCGGCGCGGGCCCTTCGGGTATCTTCTGCGCCTATGAACTGATAGAGAAACGGCCGGAAACGAAGATCCTCATGATCGAAAAGGGCCGCGCGATCGAAAAGCGCAGCTGCCCGAAGAGAGTGACCGGCAGATGCATGGGCTGCAAGCCCTGCAACATCACGACCGGCTTTGCGGGCGCGGGTGCATTTCCCGACGGAAAGCTCTCCCTTTCGCCGGATGTCGGAGGCAATCTTCCGGAGATCCTCGGCTACGACGAGACGAAGAAGCTCATCGGTGAATCCGACGCGGTCTACTTAAAGTTCGGCGCAGATACCAATGTCTACGGCGTGGATAAGAAGGCCGAGATCGAGGAGATCCGCCGCAAGGCCATCACGGCAAACTTAAAGCTGATCGAGTGTCCGATCCGCCATCTCGGAACGGAAGAGGGCTACAAGATCTACCAGCGCATCCAGACCTTCCTGCAGGAAAAGGGCGTCGAGATGCGCTTTAATACCATGGTCACGGACATCCTGATCGAGGGCGGCAAGGCGCTGGGCGTTGTCACCGACAAGGGCGACACCTTCTATGCGGATGAGATCGCTGCCGGTATCGGACGTGAGGGCTCTGACTGGTTCTCACATATCTGCAAGCGGCACGGGATCGAGACCCAGGTCGGCACCGTCGACATTGGCGTGAGAGTCGAAGTCCGCGACGAGATCATGGAATTTCTAAACAAGAACCTGTACGAGGCAAAGCTTGTTTACCATACGCCGACATTTGACGATAAGGTGCGTACTTTCTGCACGAATCCGTCCGGCGAGGTCGCATCGGAGTACTATGACGACGGGCTCGCGGTGGTTAACGGACACGCCTATAAGTCCGCGGATATGAAGACGGAAAACACCAACTTCGCGCTGCTTGTCTCGAAGAACTTCACGAAGCCCTTCAAGACGCCGATCGAATACGGCAAGCATGTCGCACAGCTGTCGAACATGCTCTGCGACGGCAAGATCATGGTCCAGACCTTCGGCGATTTCTTAAGAGGGCGCCGTACGACGGAGGAGAGACTCTGCCGCAACAACCTGATCCCGACCTTAAAGGACGCGGTCCCGGGCGACCTAAGCCTGGTGCTTCCGTACCGGATCATGATGGACATCAAGGAAATGCTGTTTGCGCTCGACAAGGTCACGCCGGGCATTGCTTCTGAGGAGACGCTCCTTTACGGCGTCGAGGTCAAGTTCTACTCCAATAAAGTGCTTGTGGATAAGAACTTCGAAACCTCCGTCAGGGGCCTCAGGGCGATGGGTGACGGCGCGTCCGTGACCCGCGGCCTGCAGCAGGCAAGCGCCAACGGCATCTCTGTCGCAAGGTCGATCCTCGCGGCGATGGCGGAAGCCTGACGCCGGAAACGGGACAAGACAGATACCGGAAGGCGGACATTGAGATATCTATGGAAACATACCTGATCGCCGGGCTCGGCAACCCGGATAAGAAATACCTGGAGACACGGCATAACGCGGGCTTTCAGTCTCTCGACAGGCTTGCGGAAACGCTGCATGTCTCCGTGACGGACAAGAAGTTTAAGGGGCTCTTCGGAAGCACCGTTTCCGAGGGCGTGAAGCTCATGCTCTTAAAGCCCCTGACATATATGAACTTAAGCGGCGAGTCGGTGGCTGCCTGCGCGCATTTTTACAACATTCCCGAGGACCACATCATCATCCTGTTCGACGATATCAATTTCAGCTGCGGCAGGATGCGGATCCGCGGCAGCGGCTCGGCAGGCGGTCACAACGGCATGAAGAGCATCATCCAGCTCCTCGGCACAGACGCATTCCCGAGGGTGCGGATCGGCGTCGGCGATAAGAAGGCGCAGCAGGATCTCGCAAGCCACGTACTCGGCAAGTTCGATCCGGATGACCGCGCGCTGATGAATGAGGTCTTTCAGACGGCGGCGGAGGCGGCGCTTACGATCGTCCGGAAAGGCGTGACGGAGGCCATGAACCATTATAACGGCCTGGACCTTGCGGCGCCGAAGACGGAAGAAAAGCCGGCAGGGGCGAAGAACGACAGAGAGAAGTCGGAGAAAGCTGCGGAAAAGGCGCAAAAGGCTGTGGAAAAGGCAGAGGAAGCGGCTGAAAAGGCGGAAGAATCGGCGGCAAAAGATCTGAGAGAGTAAGACATGTACAATGCCTTAGAAACATTAACAGTATACAAAGACTTAGAGCGGGAGCTGATGAAAGCCCCCGCTCCTTTGAGTGTGTCCGGATGCATGGAGTCCCAGAAGATGACACTCGCGGCGCAGCTTGCGGCAAGGGTCCCCGGATGGGCACTCTATGTCTGCGCGGATGAACGGCAGGCTGCCCAGGCGGCGGCAGACTTAAGCGGCCTTGTGGAAAAAGGCGGCGTCTGGCAGTATCCTGCAAAGGACCTGCTCTTCTACAGCTCGGATATCCACGGCAGCTTCATTATCAACCAGCGCATGGACGCGGTCCGGCATCTCCTGGAGGATGAGACCGGGATCCTCGTGACCACGGTCGACGCCCTGATGGATAAGATTCCGTCCCGGGAGACGGTGCGGAGCCGCCGTTTCCGGGTCTACGAGGGCATGATCATCACGACGAGGAATTTGAGCCGCGTGCTCACGGGACTCGGCTATGAGCACATGGCGCAGGTCGAAGCCATGGGCCAGTATGCGGTCCGCGGAGGCATCGTGGATATCTACCCGATGACGATGGAAGAGCCGTACCGTATCGAGTTTTTCGATGATGAGATCGATACGATCCGAAGCTTCGATCCCGCGACGCAGCGTTCGATCGACCGGACAGAGTCGATCGAGCATTAACCCCCGACGGACGCGGGGGGCGGCGCCGAAGGGATCGGGGGCAATGCAGACGATGCCGGAAGCGGCGCGGTCTCGCTGCTTTCCTACTTTGATGAGACAGAGCTTGTCATTGCGGACGACCCTGTCAGGATCAAGGTGAGAGCGGAAGCGGTTGAAGAGGAGTTTGCGGAGAGCGCGGAGCGCCGCCTCGAAAAGGGCATCATTGAAAAAGGCGCGGGCGCGGGATCCGGCGGAGGCGACGGCATTGGCAGAGATGACAGGGCCCACGTGACGGATATTTTTTCCGCCGCGGAGACTCTGGAGAGCTTAAAGAGCCGCCGGGTGCTTTTCATCGCGGGACTTGACGAGACGCTGAAGGACTTCGGCGCGGAAAAGGATTTTCATTTCAATACTGCCAGCGTCGGAAGCTACAAGGACAGCTTCGAGATGCTGATCACGGATATCCTGGGCTATCAGCGCCAGGGCTACCGTATTACGATGCTGACGCCGTCCCGTACGAGGGCGTCGCGTCTCGCGGAAAACTTAAGGGAGTACCAGATTCGGGCGTACTGTCCCGATGAGGGCACGAAGGAAAGCCTGAAGCCGGGTGAGACGGAGGTCGTCTGCGGAAACCTCCGGCAGGGCTTCATTTACCCGGGCATCAAATACGTGCTGATCACGGAGTCCGACATGTTCGGAAAGGCCGTGACGCGGCGCAAAAAGAAGAAAAAATACGACGGGCAGAAGCTGATCTCGCTGGCGGAGCTCAAAAACGGCGATTATGTCGTCCACGAGAGCCACGGCATCGGCGTATACCGCGGATTGAAGCATATCGTGCGCGATGGCGGCGGCAAGGATTATATCCAGATCGAATACGCGGACGGCGGCAACCTGTACCTTCCCGCGACCAAGCTCGACCTGATCCAGAAGTACGCGGACTCCGACTCTGTAAAGCCAAAGCTCAACAAGCTGAACGGTACCGAATGGCAGAAGACAAGGACCCGCGTCAATAAGGCGGTCAATGATATTGCGAAGGAGCTGATCACGCTTTATGCGAGCCGCTTAAACGCGCCGGGATACCGCTACAGCCCGGACACGGTCTGGCAGCGGGAGTTTGAGGAGCTCTTCCCCTATGAGGAGACGGAGGACCAGCTGAGCGCCATTGAGGCCGTGAAGTCCGATATGGAGTCGGGTAAGATCATGGACCGCCTGATCTGCGGCGACGTCGGCTACGGCAAGACGGAGATCGCGCTCAGGGCAGCATTTAAAGCGGTACAGGACTCCAAGCAGGTGGCGTTTTTAGTCCCGACGACGATCCTCGCGCAGCAGCATTACAATACCTTTATCGAACGTCTGGGGAAGTTCCCGGTGAAGGTCGCGATGATGTCGCGCTTCCGCAGCCCTGAGCAGAACCGCAAGACCGCGGCAGCGATCAAGAGCGGCAGCGTGGATATCGTCATCGGCACGCACAGGCTGCTCTCAAAGGACGTGGAGTTCAAGAATCCGGGACTCCTGATTATCGATGAGGAGCAGCGCTTCGGCGTGGCGCACAAGGAAAAGATCAAGCAGATGAAGAACAACCTCGACGTTCTTACGCTGACGGCAACGCCGATCCCGCGGACGCTGCACATGTCCCTTTCGGGCATCCGCGACCTCTCGGTCCTTGAAGAACCGCCCTTTGACCGTGTGCCGATCCAAACCTACGTCATGGAGTATAACGATGAGTTCGCGAGAGAGGCGATCAGCAGGGAGTTAAGCCGGAATGGCCAGGTCTTCTACGTCTATAACCGCGTGAAGGAGATCGCCGATAAGGCAGAGCATCTGCGCTCGCTCCTTCCGGATGCCCGCATCGAGTACGCGCACGGGCAGATGAATGAGCGCGAGCTCGAAGACATCATGATGGAATTCATCAACGGCGAGATCGATGTGCTGGTCTCGACTACCATCGTTGAGACCGGCCTGGATATCCCGAACGCGAACACCCTTATCGTGGACGGCGCGGAGCGGATGGGCTTAAGCCAGCTCTACCAGCTCAGAGGCCGCGTCGGTCGTTCCAATAAGACGGCCTACGCCTTCCTCATGTACCGCAAGAACAAGGTCCTTTCGGAAGAGGCGGAAAAGCGCCTGAAGGCGATCAGGGAGTTTACGGAGTTCGGCGCCGGCATTAAGATCGCTATGCGTGACCTGGAGATCCGCGGCGCGGGCAATGTCCTCGGCGCGGAACAGCACGGCCAGATGGAGGCGGTCGGCTACGACCTCTACTGTAAGCTGCTGAGCAAGGCGGTGCGCCTTCTGCAGGGTGAGATCGAGGAGAAGCCCGAGTTTGAGACGAGCGTGGAGTGCGATATCGACGCCTTCATCCCGCCGGAATACATCCCGGATGAGTACCAGAAGCTCGATATCTATAAGCGCATCGCGGAGGTCTCCTCGGACAGCGAATACTCCGACATGCAGGATGAACTGACGGACCACTACGGCGATATCCCGAAGGAGGTGCAGGCGCTCTTAGATATCGTGCGGCTCAAGTACCGCGCGCACGAGGCCTACATTACGGACCTGGTCATCCGGAGCGGCGACGGCATGATGACCCTGCAGATGTTCCCGCGGGCGGAGATCAATGTCGACGCGATCCCGAAGCTGATCGAGCAGGAACGGGGAAAGCTGAAGCTCCTTCGCGGGCAGAATCCGCGCTTTATCTGGCAGGATAAACAGGCGGGATACCGCGGCCCGGAGTACCTGATGAAGAAGGCGGATGAAATCATCGGAGCATTGAAAAAGACGGATTGACATTTGCTGCTCCAATCGGGCATGTGTTCCCACTTTCGGTGATTTTTCATAGCACAAAGGGTGTATTTGCTTGACAAGGTAGGGCAAAATCAGTATAAATGAATAAGAGCAATATTCTTGCAATTTCGAATACTATCAGGAGGGAATGACCCATGAACAAAGGTGAGCTTGTCACTGCTATCGCAAAAGAAACCGGCGTAACCAAGAAGGACATCGAGAAGGTCGTCAAGGCTCTTACCGGCGCTATCCAGGCTGAGCTGAAGGCTGGCGGAAAGGTACAGATTCCGGAGCTTGGTTCCTTTAAGGCTGCAGAGAGAGCTGCAAGAGAAGTACGTAACCCGAGAACCGGAAAGAAGATGGAGTCTCCGGCATGCAAGGTTGCAAAGTTCACTGCTGCTAAGTCTCTGAAGGATGCGATCAACGCATAAGACAAGATAGTCAAAGAAGAAACGAAATGGGCTGTCGCGAAAGCGGCAGCCTTTTTGTGCGAAGCAATGAGCCATGCGTGGAGTTTATAAAAAACTGAAACCGGCATTTCTGCCAGTTTCAGTTGTAATTTCGGGGTGGAAGAAAGCCCAGAATACATAGGTAATTGAGATTTTTCCAGTTTCAGTTGTAATTTCGGGGCGGAAGAAAGCCCAGAATACATAGGTAATTGAGGTTTTTCCAGTTTCAGTTGTAATTTCGGAGTCAAGTCCAGAATTGTGTGTAAATTATCTTCAGGTAAGTTCTTTGGTAATCTATGCTGCTTGCAGCAGCTGCAGCTTAGCCACGGATAGCAGCTGGTCATGTATCTCAGGCCTGAGCAGATCTTCATAGATCTTCTGGC
>JAFTBX010000137.1 GCA_017455005.1 Lachnospiraceae bacterium
GAGATATCCCATTCGAAAGAAGTAAGACCCCTTAGAGAGTATGAGGTAGATAGGGCAGAGGTGTAAGTGCAGCAATGTACTCAGCTGACTGTTACTAATAGGTCGAGGGCTTATCCGCGTGGTTTGAACCACTGGTTCAACTTCCTCTTTTCGGTATTTCGGTTTGGTGTGATTGCCAACGGGTAACAACCGTTGGTTTTGTTGAATAAAGACATAAGCCTCAATAGCTCAGTTGGTTAGAGCATCTGACTGTTAATCAGGGGGTCCCAGGTTCAAGTCCTGGTTGGGGCGTAAAGCACAGCATGGCTGTGCTTTTTTATTTACTGTAATAGATAACGATTCTAAATATTCAGTTATATCTATAATTATTATCATTAATTTCTTTTTCCAATAATCTTTTTCTTGCATTTTACCTATTGAATTTTTTCTTCTATATTGATAAGATATAGCAGCTTGAATAATAAACAATTATTAAGCTAATTCAAATTCTATTATAAGGGGATCGATCAGGATGAAAAAAGACATCAAAATCAATGATCTTATTGTAAAATCGGGTGAGAAAATTTCCAGAATTATCACTGTTCCCGGTACTACATATGAGCTTCCCATCACCGTGATTAACGGCGTGGAAGACGGCAAAGTTTTCCTTGCCACAGCTGGCGTGCACGGATGTGAGTATCCGGGTATCCAGGCTCTGGTAGAGCTTGCACAGGAGATTGAGCCGGAAGAAGTATACGGCGCTATCATCTTTATTCAGGCAGTCAATTCTCCTGCTCTTTACGGCAGACGCGCCTATATCTGCCCTGCTGATGAGGAGAATAAGAACTACAATCATATTTCTCCGGGCAACAAGAACGGTACTACTGCAGAGCGCGTTTCTGCATTTATTTTTGATGAAATTGTACCGCAGTGTGATTTCCATGTTGATATGCACAGCGGTGACATCGTAGAGGATCTCGAGGAGTTCATCGCTGTCTGCGCGACCGAAGATGATGCAATGCGCGACTTCTGCATTGAGGTTGCGAAGCATACCTGCTTTACTCACCGTATTATTTCTCATGGCAGAAGAGAGCTTTACAACTCTTCCGCGATCGACAGAGGCGTTCCGGGACTTCTTTTCGAAAGAGGCGGGCAGGGTATCTTGAACTGGGATGAGGTTGAAAGAGATAAGGATGATATCATCAGTATCTGCCAGTCTCTTGAGATTCTTGGCGGGGAGCCGTATGACAACAGCGACGGTCAGATCTTCTATCCGAGACACTACTGGGACGAGGCACATCACACCGGACTTTTCTATAAGTTTGTCGAGACCGGTGATGAGGTGAAGAAGGGACAGAAGCTCGGTGAGATCCGTGACATCTTTGGAAACCTTCTGGAAGAGATCACAGCAGTTTATGACGGCAGGATCAAGATCTCAAATAATACAATGGGCGTTTCAAAGGGCGACGATACCTTTATGTACGGTAATACCCGCGAGTCTGACTGATGCGATAAGTATTGACAAACAGCCCTGATTCACTTATAATAATGAGGCTGTCATTCATGACAGCCATTGGCCGGTATGGCTCAATTGGCAGAGCAGCTGATTTGTAATCAGCAGGTTGAGGGTTCGAGTCCCCCTACCGGCTTTTCAATTTAAAAGCTACTGACCTTCGAAAATGCCTCAAGAATACTTGCAGGCATTTTTGGATATAAGGCAAGCTTCAGTCAGGTTCCTTAGCTCAGTTGGTTAGAGCAACCGGCTCATAACCGGTCGGTCCTGGGTTCAAGTCCCCGAGGAACCATTTGCCGGAGTGGCGGAATTGGCAGACGCCCGGGACTTAAAATCCCGTGGGTAGTGATACCCGTGCCGGTTCGACCCCGGTCTCCGGCATAAAACAGCTCGCAAGAGCTGTTTTTTGTTTTCCCATTTTCTGTTTATTGTTTTTATGTTTTCTTTAAAGTCATGTAACGATAAACATGATACAATGTATTTATGAAAGAACAACACACCCCCAGATCTGCATACTATGCTTTGCTCGGAGTATTGGGAGCGATCCTGATCTCTGTGCTTTTGGTGTATCTGATAGTACGGATGTATCTGCCGGGCTTTATTGAGGCTGTCCGGACAAGGGATGAACTGGTGGTTGAAGCATACTTTGATTCCCTCGGGCACTGGCAGACATATGTGATCATGTGGTTTTTTGCTTATATCCAGGTGATCTCCATCGTTATCCCCGCAGCCCTTGTACACGTCGTAGCGGGTGCTGTATGCGGCACAACGATGGGAACACTGATCTCTTACACAGCAGCGGTTGCGGCTCACATGACCGTCTTTGCGGTCGCCACACGGGCGACCAGGCTGCTGCGGTACATCTCCGAGGAACGCCCCACGTTTGGTAAACTTCTCAACACTCTGCAGTTTTCAGAAAACCGGACGTACTATATTGCGATGGCGCTTCTGACGCCGGGACTCCCGAATTGGGTCATCCCCTATGCTGCGGCCAACAGCCGGATGAAATGGTATACATTCCTGACTGCGCTTCTTATGGCGCTTCCCGCGCCGATTTATTTTACCTGCCTTGCGGCTGATTTTCTGACGCAGGGTGATTGGATGTTCAGTATCTTAAGCATCGGCGGTCTATGGCTTTTTGTAGGTCTTCTTTTTATAGGCAGGCAGCGGATCCCGGATATCCTGAAAGATCTTGTGTTCCGTGTCCATAAGAAGATCAACGGCAGGTAAAGTGACATATACTTTGAATCCTACTAATAAAAAAGCCCCGGACGAACCGGGGATTTTCGTTTCATTTGGAATTATTTAAGAATTGCAGACTTCAGGCCGGACTTCTGATGAGAGTTTCAGGCAGCCGGAGATGTAATGGCATCCGTATCCGGCATGTTTCTCGTGACTTTCCGATAGAGGAAAATGTAGCAGAAGATGGTGAGCAGCCAGCTGACCGGCCAGACAAGTACGATGACCTCATAGTAATGAAACATCCGGAAGACTGTCATGAGCCAGATCGCCCTGAACACACAGGCGAAGAGCAGGGACACGATCGTAGGCTCAATCGTATGTCCCGCGGCACGTATCGAGCTTGAGTAGCTGTCCATGATGATCTCCAGAAAGCCAACCATGACGACAACTGCCATGCGGCGCGCAGCGACGCTGATCACCTCGGGATCCGGATTGTATAGTGAAAGCAGCGGCATACGGAAGATCATGAAGATGAGTCCGATCAGGGTCGTGATCACCATGCCGGCAATGATCACGGTGCGGAACACGGTTTTGGCTCTCGCATACAACCGTGCGCCGTAATGCTGGCTCATGAAAGTCAGCGTCGCGTTGAGGTTGGCCATCATAAAGGCGTACTGGAAGCCCTCCAGACTCTGGGCGGCAGCATTGCCCGCCATATAGACCGCGCCGAAGCTGTTGACGGAGGACTGTATCAGGACGTTGGAGACGGCATAAAGACTGCCCTGTATAGTCGTCGGAAGTCCGTAGTGAAAGATCTGCCTGATTACGTCGAATTTGATTTTCATACGGGCAAACGAAAGCCGCAGGCAGGAGTCTTCACGAACCAGCGCCCATACTACGAGAAGCGCGGAGACCAAATTGGAGACGGCAGTTGCGATCGCAACGCCTTTTACGCCCCAACCGAGTACGATCACGGTGTAGAGGTTCAGAAGCACATTGATCACGCCGGAACCGATCAGATAATACATCGGGCGTTTCGTATCGCCGACGGATCTCAGGATTGCAGCGCCGAAGTTATAAACAGCGACCGCCGGCATGCAGAGAAAATAGATCCTCAGGTAGGTGGCAGACATACCGATGACGTTTTCCGGACTTTTCATCAGGGTGAGGATCGGCATGGCTCCCAGGATGCCGCAGACAGCAAAAAGAAGACCGCCGAGGAAACCGACCGGTATCGCTGTATGAACCGTATCGGAAACATCCTCGTAGTCTCCTATGGCATATTCTCTGGCTATGATAATGTTGACGCCGCTGGAGATGCCGCTGATGAAATTGATCATCAGGCTGACCAGCGAGGTCGTTGATCCGACAGCCGCAAGCGCATTGGCACCGGCAAAACGTCCGACAACGACAACATCCGCGGCATTGAACAAAAGCTGAAGCATCATGCTCAGTGCCATCGGGATGGTAAACGCAAAGTACTTCGGCAGGATCGGTCCGTGAAGCATATCGATCTCATGCGTGCTTCGTTGTGCCATACTTCATTCCACTTTCTGATCGTCTGTTTCTTTACCCGGCGACGGGTATTCATTTGTGCATGCCGACCTTACGGGATTATAAATCTTTCCATTTTAGTTGTCCAGTAGCAGGTGCAGTTTCAAAATTTGACTTCCCGCAGTTCTTCCTGAAGACATTCGAGAAATGCCTCGATTTCTGGAGAGTGCCTTTTTTTAGTGGCGCAGGCGCAGTAAATGATCCTGGACGGAATCATTGTGTCGAGCTGCAGCTGGCGGATCATCGGATCCCTGAGGAACGTCCTTGCTCCGCTTCCGGAGACAAATGCCCAGCGGTTTTTCTGGCGAAGGAAATAACGGAGCTGCTCCATGTTGTCAACGTCAAGCCGCGGGAATGTACTTTTGAAATAAGTGCGGTGCCATGCGTCATAGCCGTCATCCCAGTTGATATAGATCTCATTTTCTTCCGGCAGCTCACTGATGCTGATTGATTCCGGGTAAACTGAATCGGCGGAACAGATCAGAAGGATCGGTTCCGTGAAAATGGGAAAGGACTCGACTTCGTCAGATTCAAAGCGGTTCGGAGAAAACAGCAGGTCTGTCTGTCCTTTTTGTATGACCGGCTTACTTCGGTCGTTATTGTATTCAGAGACGCGGAGAAAGACCTCCGGATGGTTCCTCATGAACCGTTCGTATACCGGCATCAGAAGATAAGTACCAATACTGTTGATCGCGGTAACACGAAGCCGTTGTTCATATCGTTTTCCCTTCAGGTCTTTCATCTGCCGGATGATATTCATATAGTCTTCGGCCAGCGGGCGGAAACGCTCGCCTGCTTCTGTCGGCTCCAGCGTCCGGCTGCCTTTTCCGCGAATGAAAAGGGTACAGTCGAGCTCCTTTTCAAGCGTCTGAAGGCGGGCGCTTAAAGAGGACTGGCTGATGAAGAGTTCCTCTGCTGCCGCAGAAATTTTTTTTGATTTATAAATAGCCAGAAAGGCTTCGATCTCAAGGTTTGTCATAATGTCTCATTCCAGTAAAAGCAATAATTATTATCGGGTTTATTCAATATTTTATAACGATATTATTATATTTACAATAGGTCGCCGTTCATCTATAATATAAACGTCTGTTAATAAAAAGTTTAAGCCGGATTAAGAAAGCGCGGCTAACACGGCGGTTTCTGACGACATTGACAGTTAACAGCAAAGCGGCAACTTCCGCCGGATCGGCATTCGGCGGTAAAAGCAACATAGAAGGGAGATTTTTATGAAAAGAAAATTATCACTCGTTCTTGCAGCGGTAATGGTAGCTGGTTCACTTGCAGCATGCGGCGGCAGCTCACAGCCGGCAGCAACAACTGCAGCTCCGGCAGCAACCGAGGCAACAGCAGCTGAGACCGAGGCAGCAGCAGCTGAGACTGAAGCAGCGGCAGCTGAGACCGAGGCAGCAGCTCCGGAAGCAGGCGGCTTCAAGGACACGATCAAGTTCGCGCGTCCGGCTGATCCGGCTGACCTTGACCCCACCATCGGTGATGATACCTACTCCACCCGTATGTATCATTCCATCATTCCCGGCCTTGTACAGGTTGACGCAAACGGCGAGATCGTTCCGGATCTGGCAGAGTCCTGGGAAGTCAGCGAAGACGGTCTTACCTGGACCTTCCACCTTCGTCCCGGCCTGAAGTTTGCGGATGGTTCTGATGTTACCATCGAAGACTGGCAGTTCAGCTTTGACCGTGCGAAGAACACCGAGGAGTCTTACTGGAAGTACACCGCAGAGCCGATCGTAAGCGTCGAGGGCGACAACGAGACTGTTATCATCACGATCGCTGAAGAGAATCCGGCATTCCTTGCTTACCTGACCCTGTTCAACATGGGTCTGCAGTCCAAGGCTCACTTCGATGAGCTGGGCGGCACTTATGACGGCGGCTGGCCGCTTGGTGCAGGTGCTTACTACGTAACCGAGTGGGCACATGACCAGTATGTTGCTCTGGATGCAAACCCGTACTATTACAAGGAAGGTTATCCGAAGACTCCGCATGTCCGTTTCGAGACTGTCGGCGAGGATAACTCCAGAACCATGATGCTGCAGGGCGGCGAGATCGATATCATGTCCGATCTTCCTTTCTCCAGCGCAGCAGTGACCGACGCGGCTGACGGCGTTTCCGTCGTTGAGTGGCCGTCCACCCAGCAGAGATACCTTGTCCTGAACAACGAAGCCAACCCGGCATTTGCTGATGTCAAGGTTCGCCAGGCTCTTATGATGGGCACTGACTTCCAGCAGCTGATCGACATGTGCCTCTATGGTTTCGGTCAGAAGTCCAACTCCTTCCTCAGCCCGAAGCAGCTTGGCTACAACACTTCCCTTCCGGAGTACACCTATGATGTAGAAGGCGCAAAGGCTCTCCTTGCAGAGGCTGGCTATCCGGATGGATTTGACGTAACCTTCACCCTTCGTGCAGGTAACGCACTGTTCGAGCAGATCGGCACCATCATCCAGGATCAGTGGTCCAAGATCGGTGTCCGTGTCAACATCGAGTCCATGGATAACGCAGCGCTTCGTGAGCTTCAGAATGAGATGAAGCTTGAGATGGTCATCGGTACCTGGACCGACGATATGCCGGATCCGTCCCAGCTGACCCAGTATCTCCTTGACTACGAGACCAACCACGGCTTCTACACCAACTGGAAGTCCGATGCCTGCAACGAGCTGTTTGCAGAAGCATCCAAGGAGATGGATGACGCTAAGCGTTATGAGCTTTACAACCAGATCCAGGAGATCTGCCACGACGAAGTCGCTCTTCCGTCCCTGTTCAACGCAAACGAGATCGTTGCACAGAGAGATGCTCTGACCGGATTCGTTCAGACTCCTTATGGCCAGTACATTCTTGAGGATGTTACCGTCGCTGAGTAATCATTCAACTTAATAAACCGGTTCAACCGTATCTGATTGAGCAAAGACAAAAGAATAGCGGGTTGTCCACAGCCTGCTATTCTTTCTTTTATCACTTTCGAAGGAAGAGAAGGGGGTTTAATACATGGATGTATTAAACTATGTGATCAAGAGAATACTCCAGATGATCCCGGTATTTCTGATTGCGACGATCATTGTTTTCGCACTGGTCCGCGCTATCCCCGGTGATCCGGCCAGAGTCATGCTCGGCGATCGTGCATCGCAGGAAGCAGTCGACCTGCTCCGGCACAAGATGGGCCTTGATAAGTCCATCCCGGAACAGTTCTGGATCTTTTTCAAGGACATGCTTCATCTTGACTTTGGCACCTCGATGAAATATAAGCTGCCGGTCGGCGAGCTCCTTATTTCCCGTCTTGCATGTACCGCGCTGCTGGCACTTGTTACGGTCGTTTTCACTGTCATCATCAGCTTCATCCTGGGCTATGTAGCCGGCATGAAGAAAGGCAGCTTTATTGACCTTATCATCCGTTTTTATGCACTGTTCGGCCTGTCCGCACCGTCTTTCTGGATCGGCCTTGTTTTACTTGACTTTTTCGCCCTGAAACTGAAATTGTTCCCGGTTTCCGGATGGGGCGAGACCATGGGTCAGCATCTGAAGGCAATGGTCCTTCCGGCGCTTACCTCCGCGATCTACGTATCCGGCATTCTGATCCGTAACCTGCGTTCTAACGTTATCGATATCAGTAAGTCCGACTATGTAGACTTCGCGATCAGTAAGGGTATTTCACCCGCACGTTTAAGTATTTTCCACGTCGTTCGTAATGCTCTGATTCCGGCAACTACGCTGCTGAGCCTTCGAGTTGCTGTTATGCTGAGCGGTTCGGTCGTCCTTGAGACGGTCTTCACGCTTCCCGGTCTTGGTAACCTTCTGGTCAACTCGATCTACAGCCGTGACTATCCGGTCGTACAGGGCGTCGTTATGATGTTCGTTGTGCTGGTCATGCTGATCAACCTGATCACGGACATCCTGTATTCGCTGCTTGATCCGCGAGTCAAGCTGCAGTAAGGAGGGGATACTATGGCTAAGAATTTATCCGCTAAAAAGATTCCCTTCTATAAGAGAGTCAATCTTACGCTGTGGATCGGTGTTGCCATCGTTGCCGTTTTCGTGCTGATGGCGATCATTCCCAGCCTGTTTACGCACTACGATCCCGACGCGCTTGATCCGACGGCAATGCTGCAGGCACCTTCGGCAGCGCACTGGTTCGGCACGGACAACTACGGACGTGACATCTATGCGCGCTGCGTCTACGCAACCAAGATCGACCTCGTCATCGGTGTTTTCGCTATGCTGGTACCGATGATCATGGGTACGGCGCTCGGACTGCTTTCCGGTTATTACGGCGGCAAGCTCGATATGATCATCATGCGTATATTTGATATTTTTATGGCTTTCCCGTATATGGTTCTGGCGATCGCAATCGTCGCGATCACCGGTGCCGGCCTGAAAGCCCTGTTCTTCTCCATTTGGCTGGTTGGCTGGAAGGAGTATACACGTCTGATCCGAAGCGAAGTTCTGGTCGTAAAGCAGTCGGAGTATGTACAGGCAGCAAAGGTCCTCGGATACTCTGACGCAAGGATCATTCTCTTTACGATCCTGCCGAACGTTTTTTCCAGTTCCCTGGTTTACGCGGCTTCCGATATCGTTATGTGTATGATGAGCTCTGCATCCCTGAGCTACCTCGGTCTGGGCGTACAGCCGCCCACATCCGAGTGGGGCGCTATCATGTCCGGCGGCAAGACCTTCTTTGCACAGGCATCCTGGATCTCTATTTTCCCGGGTATCTTCCTGATCCTCGCGGGACTCGGATTCAGCCTTGTCGGTGACGGTCTGTCTGACATGATCCGTACCAAGAAACGTTAAAGGAGGAATGAATATGAAAGATGAGAGAAATCTTCTGGAGGTCGAAGGCCTTTGTATTCATTTCGAGACGAATGGCTATGACGTTCAGGCGGTACAGGATGTAACATTTTCAATCAAAAAGGGTGAGGCCATGGGCTTCGTCGGTGAGTCGGGCTGCGGCAAGTCCACCACCAGCCGTGCCATCATCCGCCTGCTGGCGAAGAACGCCAACATTCCTGCGGGCAAGATCATCTATAAGGACCAGGACGTTCTGAAGATGAGCCAGGATGAGCTCAGAAAGTACCGCGGCAAGGAAGTCGGCATGATCTTCCAGGAGCCGATGACAGCACTGAACCCTGTCCTTACGATCCGTACACAGATGTATGAGCAGTTCCGCGGCAAGGATATGTCCAAGGAAGAAAAGGAAAAGCGCGCGATCGAGCTTCTCCGCCTGGTAGGCATTCCCAGCCCGGAAAAACGTCTGGATGAGTATATCCATCAGTTTTCCGGCGGTATGCGCCAGAGAGCGATGATTGCGATCGTCCTTGCGGGCGAACCGAAGCTTTTGATCGCCGACGAGCCGACAACGGCTCTGGACGTCACGATCCAGGACCAGATCATCAAACTGATCAACAATCTGCGCGAAGAGCTTGATATGGGCGTACTGCTGATCACTCATGACCTTGGTGTTATCAGCCAGGTCTGCGATAAGGTCGCGGTCATGTATGCCGGATTCTTTGTAGAAGAGACCGATACCCTGACCCTGATGGCACATCCGATGCATCCTTATACCAAGGGCCTGATCGACGCGATTCCGAACGGCATGACGGAAGAACTGAAGCCGATCCCCGGCAACACACCGTCGCTGATCGACCTTCCGAACGGATGTCCGTTCTCACCGCGCTGCTTCATGTGTGAGGAGATCTGCACCAAGGAGATCCCGCCGATGGTGGAAGTGGATCCGGGACATTTCTCCAGATGCCACTTTGCTGAGCGCATGCGCGGCTATAAGGGCGTCATTGATCTTGATGAAGAAGGGAAGGAGTGATGGTTATGGCAGAACAGAAAAAACTGGTCGAAACTGAACATCTGAAAACATACTTCCCGATAAAGCGTAAGATCCTTGACTATGTGGCGAGAAAGCCGCAGAAGTATGTCAAGGCTGTCGACGATATCAGCATCGAAGTTTATGAAAACGAGATCCTCGGTCTGGTCGGAGAGTCCGGCTGCGGCAAGTCTACGCTTGCCCGCACGATCCTGAGACTGAACGATCCGACCGACGGCAAGATCGAGTTTAACGGCACGGACATCACCCATATGTCCAACAAGGAACTTAAGCCCATGCGCCGTAACATGCAGATGGTCTTTCAGGATCCGTATTCATCTCTCGATCCCAGAGTAACGATCGGCGATATGCTGAAGACCGAGCTGCTTTATCACAATCTCTGTAAGCCGGAACAGGTGCATCAGCGCATCCTGGATATCCTGACCGAGGTCGGTATGGATGAGGAAGCAACGAAGCGTTATCCGAGCGAATTCTCCGGCGGTCAGCGTCAGCGTATCGCGATTGCGCGTGCACTTGCAGTAGATCCGCAGCTTGTGATCGCGGACGAGCCGGTCTCCGCACTGGATGTCTCCATCCAGGCTCAGATCCTCAACCTCCTCAAGGTACTCCGCAAGGACCACAACCTGACGATACTGTTTATTACACATGACTTGAGTGTTGTCCGTCACATCTCGGACCGCATCTGCGTCATGTATCTCGGCAAGGTCGTGGAACTGGGCGAGACAGAGGATGTCTTCAACCAGAGGCTTCATCCGTATACGGATATCCTGCTTCGTTCGGCACCGTCACTCGATCCGAGAAACCGCGCCAAGAAGGCGCTGATCGAAGGCAACCCGCCTTCACCGATCGACCTTCCGCCCGGATGCCGCTTCAACCCGCGCTGCCCGTACGCAACAGAAGAGTGCCGTACGACAGAGCCGGAGCTGAAGGACGTAGGAAACAAGCACTGGGTAGCCTGCTACCACTATCAGGACCACAGCAATGTCAAACTGACGTTGTGATTGATGCGATAGTAAAGTATAATAATGGGGACCACATCCGTGGTCCTCATTTTCTTTGGAGGGAGCAGACGATGCTGGAACTGAAACAACTGCAGTTTTTTGTATCCTGTGTAGAAGAAGGATCGTTCAGCCGTGCGGCGGAGGTCCTTTATACTTCGCAGCCCAACATCAGCAAGGTGATCCGGGAACTGGAACAGGAGCTGGGCCTGCAGCTATTTGAACGCGGCGGCCGCGGCATCACGCCGACGGCAGAGGGCAGGATCCTGTACCGTTATGCGGAGGAGATGCTGCAGAGGGAGCATACGATCGCGGATCTCGCCAAAAGCCGCAAGCACAACATCCTTCGCTTAAGCTGCAACCAGAGCCGGTCTCTCGCGAGGGCGATCACCGATTTCAGGGAATCGGGTACCGCAGCGATCGATCTGCAGATTCTTGAGGGCAACACGGATACGGTCATGCGCGATGTGGAGCAGTACCGCAGCGATCTCGGGTATGCCTTTATTCTGGACGTGCAGATGCCTGCACTGAATTATAACCTGCAGAGACGCAGCATGCACTGCGAGGTCCTTCACCAGACAGAGGCGTACGTTGCCATGGGTGAGAAAAACCGCTACAGCCGCAACCGGATCATCGGCATCCGGGAAATGATGCAGCAAAACTTCATCCGTTACAGTGATGACTTTTTCTCTCTGGAAAACGGGCTGTGCTCGATCGAGCCGCGTATGAAGCCTGCCATGGACTCGGCTCTGATCTCGACAAGCGGACAGGTCATCCTGAACATTCTGGCCGATACGGACATCTGCAATCTTTGCGTGCCCACTGTATTTTCCGTTCAGTATCATGCAGGCGTGCGGATGGCGAGGATTGAGCCTTCGGTCAAAGTCAACCATGTCTGTATTTACAGAGATACGCCGACCGGAGAAGCAGAGCGCTTTTTAAACTATCTCAAGTCGCGTTATCGTGCGGATGAGATGCTGTCCTGATGCTATAACAGATCGTTATATGTGCCTTATGCGCAACCGGGTCTACCTGCCCGGCTGCGCTTTTGTTATGATGTGAACTGTGAAATGAAGGATTTCATTTATCACGATCCGGCAGATCAGAACGCTTTCCGATCGTGATGAAACAGTGTGTTATGAAGATAATTATAAAGGGGTAAATGATCATGAGTGAGACAAAAAAGGCACCACTTACATTACAGGATGTGAAAGACGCACAGGTACGCATCAAGGGTTATGTGAACCGCACGCCGCTGCTTCGCGAGGAAGATATGGATGCAGTTCTCGGCTGTCAGGTATACCTGAAGCCCGAGATGCTTCAGAAGACCGGTGCTTTTAAAGCAAGAGGCGCATTCAATAAGGTTCTTTCCCTTACCGAGGAGGAACGCCAGAAGGGCATTATCTTCAGTTCTTCAGGTAACCACGCCGCTGCTTGCGCTTATGTCGGCAAGATGTTCGGAATCAAGTCCTACGCCGTCATGCCGAGAGATACGCCCAAAGAAAAGGTCCACAACTGTGAAAAGCGCGGCGGCACCGTCATCCTTTGGGACCGTGATTATCAGTCCAGAGTGAAAAAGGTCGCGGATGAGATCAAAGAGCACGGGTATACGCTTGTTCATGGTTTCGATGATTACACTGTTATGGCAGGCCAGGGTACGATCGGATTGGAGATCCTGGAAGACGAGCCGCAGATCAAGACGGTCGTTGTACCGATCGGCGGCGGCGGACTGATCTCCGGCATTGCGACGGCGATCAAGGAATCCGATCCTTCGATCCGTGTGGTAGGAGTACAGGCAGCAGCAAGCTGCGGGTATTATTTAAGCCGGCTTAACGGACGCCCGACCCGCATGACATCGCAGCCTTCCCTTGCGGATGGTATCGGATGCTCCTATCCGACCGAGAATCCGTATCCGATCATTGACAAATATGTTGATGAGATCGTTATCGTCGGTGAAAAGGAGATTGCCGAGTCTGTACAGGTCATCGGCGAGTATGCGCATCTGGTTGCCGAGCCGACTTCTGCAGTTGTTGTGGCAGCGCTCCTTGCAAAGAAAATCACCGTCAGCCCGGAGGAAAAAGTTGCATGCGTACTGACCTCCGGAAACTATGACATCGATCTTGTCGGCAAATTCTTTAAGGGCGAGGAAGTGGAACCGACGGACGACTGAGCACTATTGTGATCAACCGCAGATATAAGTGCCCGGAGCATGAGGAACTTGCCGGCCGGGCGGATCGTTTCCCTAAAAGGAGGACCGGAAAAAATGAAAACACTATTACTGAGTTTTACTGACGTTGATAAGCTTTGCGACCTTGATGAGATCTATAAGGCAGTTGAGCAGAGCTTTGCTTCCATGAGCCTTGGACAGGTGGTTCAGCCCCCGATCCTAAACATCGTTGAGCCGGGTACGCATAAGGGCGGAGATTTCAAAGCGTGCCTTGATATGGGTTCGGGTTTCTATTCCATGAAATCTTCTTTCGGAGGCTTTACTGACAATTCGGCTCTGGGGCTTCCTCCCGGAATGAATATGGTTTATCTCTATGATGCGAAGACCGCTTATCCGCTGTGCATCATGTATGCTGACCACATCCGGAATCTCCGCACAGCTGCAGGAGCTGCGATCGCAAACAACTATCTTGCGAGAAAAGACGCAAAGGTATATTTTGCCTATGGCGCAGGCCGGATCGGCAAGGCGGCATTCCGCGCAACGATGCGGGTAAGAGATCTCACTGACTGTTATGTATTCGGCTGGATGGAAGGCGAAAACGACGCCTTCATCAAAGAAATGCAGCCGGAGTTCCCGCAGGTGAAGTTCCACAGCTGTGAAACACCGGAAGAAGGCGCAAGAGCGGCTGACATCATTGTTACCGTTACGCTTGCGCGAAAAGGCCCCGTCATCATGCGTGAATACCTGAAGCCCGGCACACATGTTACTGCTGTCGGAGCTGACGGACCGGACAAGCAGGAACTGGATGCAAAGTGCCTTCTCGGCACCAAGGTCGTAAATGACGGCATTGAATTTGCTTCCAAAAACGGTGAGACCTATCACGCGATCGAAGAAGGATACCTTAAGAAAGAAGATATCCATGCAGAGATCGGCGAAATCATCCTCGGAAAAAAGCCGGGTCGTGAGAACGATGAAGAGATCACCATCTATGACACTGTAGGCATGGGTGTCATGGATCTCGGTATGGCACTGGC
The DNA here is from genome assembly GCA_017455005.1 of Lachnospiraceae bacterium. Lineage (GTDB taxonomy): Bacteria > Bacillota > Clostridia > Lachnospirales > Lachnospiraceae > Avilachnospira. The sequence goes on from JAFTBX010000137.1 coordinate 14,270, forward strand.
AATCTACAAGAAGGCAAAGGAACAGCATCTCGGTGCGGAATTCCAGTTCATCTGATTTTTTTCATAATTATCTGACTCTTTAATAAAGGCGCTGCTTTTCAGGAAGCAGCGCCTTTTTGTTATGGACATAATGTTTCTTTATGTATATGCATAACGATATGGAAGAAGACAACCCTGAAAGAGTGCGTTATGCTGAAAATACTGTAAAAGGAGGGAAACATGAATGAAGCGTCTGCACTATGCGTGGATAATCTGTCTCGGCTGTGCGCTGATGATGTTTTGCTCCAATGGTATCATATTCAATATTTTTTCGGTCTTTCAGCCTTATCTTATCCGGAGTTTCGGGCTGAGCAATACCCAGTCCTCTTTTCTGATAACTGTACGAACCGTAAGCAGTCTTGCTGCGGTAATGGTCTGTTCGTTTTATTATAAAACTTTCAGAGTCCGTACCGGTATTTTTCTTGCAGGGTTATGCAGTTCGGCGGGGATCATGCTGTATGCGGCAGCTGAAAATTATCCGATGCTTCTGGCAGCAGCAGCTGCCTGCGGCATTGGATATGGATTGGGAACAACAGTCCCTGTAGCCATGCTAATCGGACGATGGTTTGTGAAATACAGAAACATGGCACTTTCTCTCTGTTCGATCGCCGCAAGTGCCGCCCTTGTCGGATTTCCGTCTATAGTTACAACATTGATCGAAGCCAGGGGAATCAGCTTTTCGTTTATGGTTACCGGGTTTGGAGCACTGATCCTGTCGATTCTGGGTTTTCTGCTGCTCCGTAACGATCCGGCAGATCTGAAGCTGGCGGCTTACGGCAGGGTCGAAAAAAATACAGCGGGTCCGGGAACAGATATGGACCAGAAGGACCGCAAGGGTCTCAGAAGACCCCATAACGGCAATCGGAAGCTGGATACTGCGGACTGGGTGCTGCTTGGCGGTGCTGTTTTCCTGATGGGTATTGCTGCCAATACCGGATATGCACATCTTTCGGTTTTGTTTGCTTCGCAGGGGCTTGATCCGGATTCGATCGCTTGGGCTCTGTCCGCTTACGGATTGTGTCTGCTCTGCGGCAAACTGGTCTATGGGCTTCTGTCGGACCACATCGGCAGCTACCGCTGTAATTGGCTTTATGGGGCTATGATGACAGCGGGTTATGCGGGATTGTGTCTTTCGGGCAGGTTCCCGTTTCTGATCCTTCCTGCTGCGGCATCAGCAGGAGCGGGAATGGCGGTTTCCGTTGTCGGTACGGTTGCATGGGCATGGGACCTGAGTCCGGATGATCTCAAAGACAAAATGGTGCAGCGCTTTCAACTCCTGATGAGTATCGGGGGGCTTTCTTTCAATATCGTTCCCGGTGTACTTGCAGACCGTTTTCACGGTTCGTATATCCCGACTTTTGTTATTCTGGCCGTATTCTGTCTTGTTCTTATTATTATGATTCAGACAGAATACATCAGACGGGGTGCGGGGAATCCCTGAAACGGTAAGCGGCATGCAATGAATCCATAACCTTTTTTCGACAAGTAATAATGATTTGTTAGTACTTAGTCTGCAAAGACTGGAAATTGCATTTTTCCATATAACAGGATATACTGTTAGCATCAAATATCCCCCCGAGGGGGATATGAAGAAAGGGTAAGAACATGGCTGAAGATAAGGTTAAAGCAAAAGCAAAGAAGAAGAGCACGTTTTTTGGTCTCGAATGGGAGGTCGTATGGTTTGCGCTGGTAGATATTGCTCTGATTCTGCTTGGCATTCTGAACGATTATATCCTACATCTGGTTCCTTTCCCGATTTGCCTTCTGGCTCTCCTGTTCGGCGGATTCCGCTGCACTAAGGATACCGTGGAAGCTACTATTGCCAAAAAGAAGATCACTGCCGGCATGCTGGTGGTACTGTCCCTGATCGGCTGTATTTATTGCAAGGAGTATCTCTCCGGTGCATTGGTAGCCTTTATGATGATCATCGGTGAAGTCCTGGAGGACATCACTATGATGAAGACCAAGAATGCAGTCGCAGAGCTTGTAAAACTTGTTCCTGCCAAGTGCCGCAAGCTTGTTGACGGCGAATTTCAGACGGTCTCCATCAAAAAGATCCGAAAAGGAGACATTATTCAGGTCCAGGCAGGTGAGAAGATCGCGGTCGACGGTGTTATTCAGAAAGGCACCGCGGCTATCAACGAAGCTTCCATTACCGGTGAGTCGATGCCTGTCGATAAGACCGTCGGTGATAAGGTTTTTGTCGGAACACTCAATGAAAACGGCGTGATCGAAGTCGTGACCGAGAAGCTCGGCGGCGACACTGTCCTCGGCAGGATCATCAATACTGTTCGTTCTGCACAGGATGACAAGGGTAACGCACAGAAGATCGCCGACAAATTCTCTGAGTATTTCCTTCCGATCGTACTGGTCTGCTGTCTGGTGGTCTGGTTCCTGACCCATGATCTGCTTCGTGTCATGACTGTATTAGTCATCGCCTGCCCATGTGCGCTGATGCTGGCTACCCCGACAGTCGTAATTGCAGCTGTCGGTAATTCTGCAAAAAAAGGCGTTCTGATCAAGGGCGGCGACGCTATCGAAAGCGCGGCCAAAATCAATGCGATCTGCCTGGATAAGACAGGTACTATCACCAAGGGCACCCCTGATGTGGTCTCTACACACACAGTACCCGGTGTGGACGAGGCGGAGTATTATAAGGCCATTGCCATAGTCGAGAAGAACTCCAGCCATCCGATCGGCAAAGCGATCATGAAGAATCTGACAGAGAACGGCAGGATCGATACAGCTGTGATTCCAAACGCGGAATTTGAGATGCTGTATGGCCGTGGCGTCCGAGCGGCAGACGGCGGGGATATTTATGAAGTGTCCAACCGCAAGTGTCTGGAGGATGCAAAATCTGTTCCGGCGGGGATAGAAGAGTTTCTGAAAGATAACGAGTCCAAGGGCCGCACCGCGATGGTCGTCATGAAGAACGGGGAAATCATCGGCGGCATCTCTGTGGCGGATACGATCCGTGACGGCGTAAAAGATACTATTGCGAAGTTTAAAAAGGTCGGCATCGATCACGTGGTCATGCTTACCGGAGACAATGAATATACTGCAAAGGCGATCTGCGAGGAAGCCGGGATCAGTGAGTACCGGGCAAATCTTCTTCCGGAGCAGAAACTGGATGTTATTAAAGAGCTGCAGGCCAAGGGTCTGAAAGTCGCGATGGTAGGCGACGGAGTCAATGACGCACCTGCGCTCGTTCTGGCAGACCTCGGCATTGCCATGGGAGGTGCGGGCACTGACGTGGCGATCGAGTCATCCAAGCTGACGCTGATGTCAGATCAGATCACTCAGCTTCCCAGAGCGTTTAAGTTATGCCAGCGGGCTTACTTTATGATCAAACAGAATATCATTGTATTCGCAGTCTGTGTCAATGTTATCGGAGTGATCCTCTCCGGCATGGGATTCCTGAATCCGATTGCCGGTGCGATCATCCATAACTGTTCCTCGATCTTTGTTGTTCTGAATTCAGCACGGCTTCTGACCTGGGAGTGGGATGGTAATTAAAACGGTTTAGAGATCTGCAATAATGCCGGTCTTTAGATATAAGATCTTATATTTATCAACAGAAAAAGGAGGTACCTGTCATGCATGAGGGTAAACACGGCATTCTCGACGGTTTAGAGGATCTGGACGATCTTTTCGGCGGCGATGACGAAGAGGAAGATGAGGACGAGGACGAGAAATAATCAATGGATCTCAGTGCAGCTGCAGCGGCACTGAGAAAACGATACGTTTGAATCCCGGCACCCGGAGGCCCGACGGCTTCCGGGTGTTTATTATTTTGAATAATTGTTCAATTGTGCATTAATCACAAAACAATTCATAGATAATTGTAAAAATATACAAAAAATGCGTTAGCAGCAGGTAAAAATACGTAAAATATTTACATATTTACGAATTAATGTTATAAATATAATAACTTTTTGCACTGCATGCGGACCTGACCGGATCCGCATGGGGTACTTGCCGGTCACTGCGGAGGGGGAGTTACACCCTCTTAAGTGCGGCGCTGCAGAATACCTCTGGATCTGCGGACAGTAACCTTTATTGTCCCGCAGGTCTTTTTTGTTATCCATATTCACTTTCAAGGAGGTATTTTATGAAAAAACTAATGGCGATGTTGCTGACAGCGACCATGGTAGCGGGGCTTGCAGCCTGCGGCGGTTCTTCGACCGGGTCTACAACAGCAGCTCCGGCAGCTCCTGCAGAGACGCAGGCGGCGGCTGAAGCAGCAGCTCCGGCAGCAACCGAGGCAGCAGCTCCTGCAAATGCAGGCGGCATTTTCCATTCTGTTGAGGCATTCCCGTATGCTTCTCTGGATGTACACAAGGATTACTACTCCTGGCATACCCAGTTTTACGGCATCAGCGAGACTCTTTTCAAGATCAATGACGATCTGTCGATCAGTCCGTGGCTTGCGGAAGGCATCGAGGTAGATGACAATGTTGCGACCATTACCCTGAAGGATGGCGTATGCTTCTCCAACGGCAATCCGCTTACCGCAGACATGGTCAAGAGAAATATCGAGAGACTCGGCACCGAGAACTCCAGATACACTTACATGCTTGACTGGGATATCCAGACCCCGGATGACAAGACCATCGTTATCACTACAGAGAAGGCATATCCGACCCTGATCAACGACCTTGCAACCGCAGAATGCGGCTTCATGGATCTGGACAACACTACCGATTTTGATAAGGAGCCGATCTGCACCGGTCCGTTCAAGGTCAAGGAATTCATCCCCGAAGGTGACTGTACCGTTGAACGCAACGACAACTACTGGGACGGCCCGGTCAACCTGGACGGCGCAGTCTTCTATAAGATGGGTGATGAGGAGTCCAAGCTTCTCGCAATGCAGAACGGTGAGATCGACGGATACGTAGACATCGCAGCTTCTTCTGCAGAGATCTATGGAACTGATCCCGAGAACTACACCCTGTACCAGGTTCCGACCCAGAGACGTGTTTATGCATATCTCAATTCCGCACAGCTTCCTGACAGCGTACGTGAAGCCATCGTGCTTGCAGTCGACAGAGACCAGGTTGCTGCGTATATGAACGGACTGATCTCCGCGGCAACCGGCGCTTACAGCCCGGATACGCCTTACGGCGCGGTTCAGCAGCCTATGTGGGATGTTGCTAAGGCGAAGGAAGTTCTGGAAGCTGACGGCTATACCATGGGCGCAAACGGTATCTATGAGAAGGACGGACAGCCGCTTGACATCACTCTTTCCTGCTACGCAAAGCGTTCTGTTGATACGGTAGCACTTCTTCTGCAGGAGCAGCTGAAGGCAGCCGGCATTGGCATTACTCTGAAGATCGAAGAAGATCCGGACGGCACATACATGAGCACACATGACTATCAGATGGCTATGTACGTATCCATCACCGACAAGACCGGTGATCCGATGAACTTCCTGGAAGGCACCGTCAAGAGCGGCGTTTATATGGAAGTGGCAGGCTTCGGCAATGCCGAGACAGATGCTATGATTGATGAAGTACGTTATGAGACCGACGCTGACAAGAGAGCGGAGATCACCAACGCCATCATGCAGAAACTGTATGACAGCCATGACATGCTGTTCATCGGCACCTACAACAAGAACTCTGTCCTGAAGACAGGCGCACAGGGTCTGGGCGTCAACAACCCGATGCAGTACTACGGCATCGATGCGCACACCTCTCTGTAATCTCTTTTGTAACACACAACAACCGGATCCGTCAGTACTCGGACCGGATGTGATATCCCGGGCGGCCTGACCGCCGCCCGGTTTTTTCTCAGACAGGGGTGATAAGGTGCTTAGATTTACTATCAGACGATTGATAAACTTAATACCTGTACTGCTGATCCTGACTTTCATTGTTTTCAGCCTCATGTATCTGACACCCGGTGACCCGGCGCTGATGAAGCTGACATCTCAGGGCACAGCAGTTACGGATGAGCTGCTGGCAGTCGAGAGAGAAAAGATGGGTCTGAACCAGCCGTTCTTTACCCGTTATTTGAACTGGGTCCTCGGTATTGTTCACGGTGACTTCGGTGTGACCTATTCTGACAGTCTGCCTGTACTTCCTAAGCTGCTGAACGGCTTGAAGTATACGGCGATCCTTTGCGTGGCTGCAACAGTTTTCTCAGTCATCGTTGCCATCCCGCTCGGTATCGCTACGGCAATCAAGAAGGATACGATTTTTGACAATATCGTACGTATCCTTACCTTTACAGGCAATTCCATGCCGAACTTCCTGATCTCGCTTCTGTTGATGTATTTCTTCTGCATCAAGGTGAGACTGTTTCCTGTTATCGCAAAGGAAAGTGTTTCCGGACTTTTCCTTCCTACACTCGCAACATCGATCCCGATGATCTCCAAGTTCGCGAGACAGACCCGTGCCGATGTCCTCGGACAGCTGGGTGAGGAATATGTCATCGGCATGCACGCCAGAGGCGTAAAGGAACGTGTGATCCTGTATCGCAACGTTCTTCACAACGCGCTGGGCGCAATTATTACCATCGTTGCCCTGCAGATCAGAACTCTGATGGGCGGCCAGATCGTTGTTGAGACGATCTTCCGCTGGCCGGGCGTGGGTTCGCTTATTATGAATGCGATCAAGGCCAGGGACTTTCCCGTCGTGCAAGGCGCGGTTCTGATCCTTGCTACGATCCAGGTCATCATTAACCTTCTGACGGACCTCAGCTATTGCCTGATTGACCATAGAATTGAACTGGAGTAAGGGGGTGAAGCAAGATGAGTAAAAAAGAAGTAAAAAGACTGAGCAGGAGAGAACTGAAGAAGCGCAAGCTTCAGCGCAGGACGCTGATCCTGACCATCATTGTGGCAATACTTCTGCTGATCAGTCTTGCAGCTCCGATGCTGATGACACATGATCCTTATGCTACGGATCCGCTTGCAATGAAACAGGCGCCTTCGGCGGCTCACTTCTTCGGCACGGACTATCTGGGACGTGATGTTTTTTCCAGAGTGCTCCTCGGTGCACGCACGTCCATTTTCGCTACGCTGCTCCTGGTCGTGATCTCCTTTATCATCGGATCCGTTATTGGCATTATCTGCGGATACTACGGCGGCTGGGTCGACAATATACTGATGCGTATTACCGATATCCTGCTTTCCCTGCCGCAGCTGGTGCTGGCGATCGCGGTTGCCGGTATCATGGGCGGTGGCCTGAGGAACGCGTTGATTGCGATAGGAGTCACAAGCTGGACCTCCTACGCCCGACTGGCACGAAGCCATGCCATGCGTATCAAACAGCTTCCGTATATCGATTCGGTACGTATGACAGGCTGCAGTGATATTCATATCCTGTGGAAGCATGTATTTCCGAACCTGATCGGATCCATGCTGGTCAATGCGACCCTTGAGATCGGAACCACGATGCTTTCTATCGCAGGCCTTTCCTTCCTGGGTCTGGGCGTGGTCCCGCCGGAAGCGGAATGGGGTTCCATGGTATCCGAAGGCAGAGCTTACCTGCAGCTGGCGCCTTGGACCGTATTTGCGCCGGCTCTGGCTATTATGATCTCCGTTATGATCTTTAACTACTTTGGTGAGAGCGTATGCGACCTTGCCAATATTAATGAGGTGTGATCATGGATGAAAAATACTTACTGGAAATCAACAACCTCACAGTTACCTACGGTGAATTCAAGATCATTACGGAAGTTTCTTTTAAGGTCAGACCGGGCGAGATCGTCTGTATCGCAGGCGAATCCGGATGCGGCAAGTCTACGCTGATCAAAGCGGTGCTCGGACTCAAACAGCTCGGAGCACAGGTTACGGAGGGCTCCGTTATTCTGGATGGCAGAGACATCACCCATCTGGGTGTGGAAGAAAGAAGACAGATCCTCGGCACGCAGATCGGCTATGTACCGCAGAACACAAGAGGCTCCTTCAATAACATCCGTTCCTATGATATTCAGTACAAAGAGACCATGAACAGCCATGGGTTGCCTTTCGTCCGTGAGGATGCCATAAAGATGTTCAAGCGTCTGAATTTCCCTGACACTGACCGGCTCCTGAAATACCAGCCCTGGGAGATGTCCGGCGGCATGAACCAGCGTATGGCAATCGCCCTTGCAGTGCTGCAGGGACCGAAGCTGATGCTGGCGGATGAGGCTACATCGGTTCTGGATGTTACGTCCCAGAAGGAAGTAATCGAAGAGCTTGCACAGCTCCGCGACGAACTGGGCTGGTCGATCCTCTTCATCACCCATAACCTCGGTGTCGCTTCGCATATTGCGGATCGACTGGGCGTTATGTATGCCGGCCGCATGGTGGAGTACGGCGATATCCGCAAGGTGCTGGACGACCCGATCCATCCCTATACGCGTAACCTTCTGGCTGCGATCCCGGGGAAGGACAGGAAAATGCCTGTCGGCCTGGAGGGACGCCCGCCGCTGGACGGAGCCGAGTGGGAAGGCTGCAACTTCGTACCGCGCTGCAAGTACGCGTGTGAGGCATGTGAGCATAAAAAGTACAGCCTCTTTGAGATCGAGCCCGGCCACTGGGTAAGCTGCGCAGAAGGGAGGGGCGAGAAATGAGTGAAGCTCCGTTACTGGAAGTCAGAAATGTAGCAAAAGCATACGGAAGAGGAAAGAAAAGACACGAAGTCCTGAAGGATATCAACATCACCCTGAACGAAGGCGAAGTCCTCGGCATCATTGGGGAGTCCGGCTGCGGCAAATCAGTTCTTTTGAATCTGATCTCCTGTCTGGAACCGGTATCCGGCGGACAGCTTTTCTTCAAGGGTCAGGAATACACGGGAAAGAAACCGAAGGATGTCTGCCGCTGGTTCCAGGTCATCTTCCAGGATTCCGAAGCGGCGTTTGATCCCAAGATGACCATAAGGGCATCCATGCATGAAAGCCTGAAGCTTCTTGCGGAAAACACAAAGAATTCCGACAGACGCATCGATGACATGGTCACGATGATGGGACTGGCTACAGAACTGTCCGATCGTTATCCGAGACAGCTGTCCGGCGGACAGGTTCAGAGAATGGCGATCGCGAGAGGACTGGTCACGGAACCGAACATGATCCTTTGCGATGAGATCACTTCGGCGCTGGACGTTTCCGCGCAGGCAATGATCCTGCAATATCTGTATGAACTGCGTAAAAAGAGAGGACTTACCATGATGTTTGTCTCTCATGATATGGCACTGTGCGCGACTTTCTGCGACAGAATGGCTATCATGAAGGATGGTGAGATCGTCGAGATCGGTACCCCCGAGCAGATCATGGATCATCCTCAGCATGAGTATACCAGGCTGCTGTTGGATGCAGTTTTATATACCAAGTAAAACCTGTGAATGTGAGCGAGAAGGGGGCGTCAGCCTCCTTTTTGCAGTATGCGCGCCATGGGCGCGCTCTAACGGGTGAAAGTCCCGAACACGCCCAGGTAGTGGGAAGTGTATAGCTGAACAGCAAGGGTGTCTACCGCGAGGTGGAATCTGAAAGAAGCTGTAAGCAAACC